>JALVIT010000238.1 GCA_027028545.1 Desulfurococcales archaeon | reverse complement strand
ATGGAACAATTGGTGGGGGACATGTTGAGAAGATCATTATCGAGGAGGCGTTAAAGGCTCTAAGAGAGGGGTCTCCTAGGAAGATCAAGCTCGCATTGAGGAGGGAGAACATACCCCGGGATGCTATAAAGACTAACCAGCTATGTGGTGGTGTTGTTGAAGTGTTTATAAACGTGTTAAAACCACAGCCCCGACTAATAATTACTGGAGGGGGTCATGTCGGTAAACCCATAGCTGATCTAGCGAATATCCTGGGCTGGAAGACTATAATTATAGATAAGGATCCAAAGCTGGCGAGTAGGCAGAGATATCCATACGCTGAAAAGGTCCTGGTTGGAAGCCCCTCAGAGCTGATAGCTGTAAACGCTACATCACCATACGATATAGCAGTTATAGCCTATGGAGACGTCGAAGAAGACTATATGAGTCTCAGAAACCTACTCATAAACGGGTTTAAGGGGCATATATGGGCTCTATGCAGTAGGACGAGGGCTACATGGATGCTTAAAAGACTCGTCGAGGAGGAGGGTTTGGATCTAGACGAATATATTGATAGGCTACACATGCCTGCAGGACTAGATATAAACAGTGATACACCCGAGGAGATAGCTGTAAGTATAATCGCTGAGATCATATGTGTATTGAAGAACTGTAGAAAACCAGTGAGATCATTAGATATATCTAGTAAATGGTGGAATGCATACAAACTACAGGAGAAGAAGATTAAAGAGGAGGGTAGTGGAGAATAGCCCCTCCGAGGAACATTAATACTCCATATTATTTTGACTCACAATTTTTAAGCTATAGAATACATATAGTATATACTGGATCCTAGGGGATGATAATGGGGGATCTACTGAACTATATCAAGTATCACTTGAAGAAGAGGTGGAAGAGGAGGACTCCGGTCATAGCTACATATGTATTCGGAGTAACGAATATGTTCCAACTACAACTCATAAGCTCTATTACCGAGAGGCTCTTCCTATTCATGATCGCTACAACACTGATGATCATGGTTGATGAATGGGTTAAAGAGGGTCATTTCTTCGACCCCCTAGACATAGGTGGTTTAACACATGAAACACTAGTCCTAGTATTTATGCCCCTACTAATACCTGTAGCATTATATCTTAGGAGGAGGATCATTGAGATGAATAAAGCATTATCAGCTGCAATGGAGAATCTGGGTAGAGAGTTGAGTGAGAGGGATTGGAGGAGGTATTTATCAAAATAACCCTCCTATTATTTTCTGTATAAATAGTGTAAGCTTAAATAGAACGTATACATCATCTAGAAACACCTAGGAATACACATCAACCCTATAGAGACGTTATCCTGGTGGTTAAGCCATTAAAGCATATAGACTAGTAGTTATAGGAGTTGTCCAGGGTGTAGGGTTTAGACCATTCATACATAGGCTAGCCCATAGATTAGGCTTAAAGGGATACGTCAGAAACATCGGTGGCTCTGAGGTAGAGATATGGATTGAGGGCTGTGGGGAGGGGGTTGATAGATTCCTTAAGCAGATATATGTTGAGAAACCCCCACCAGCTGTTATCGAGGAGGTTTTGATCGATAATGTTGAGCCTAGGGGTTATAGGGATTTCAAGATCATGCCCAGTAGCTCGAAGACTTTTAAGAGATCGAACATTCCCCCGGACTATGCAATCTGTGAACACTGTCTAAGGGAAATACTCGACCCAAGTGATCGGAGGTATCGATACGCCTTCAATAGCTGCGCTTGGTGTGGACCCCGCTTCTCAATGATGTATCGTGCACCATATGATCGAAATAATACGTCGATGTCTAAGTATAAGTTATGTAGTGAATGCCGTAGAGAATACATGGATCTGGGGAATATCCGTAGATACCATGCCCAAGGTATCAGCTGCCCCATTGATGGTCCGAGGCTTAAACTATACACCAATAGCTTCGAAGAGGTTGAGGCTAGGGATCCAATAGTTGAAGCTGCAAAGCTGATCGATGAGGGATACATCGTAGCGGTTAAGGGTATTGGAGGCTATCATGTAGCAACACTAGCAACTGATGATGATGTTGTCGATAAGCTTAGGAGGAGGAAGCGTAGACCCCGTAAACCCTTCGCCGTGATGGGTCTCGATGTAGATGTCCTGTCTAGGCTAGTATATATTGACGGTGATGCCCGTAGATTATTAGATTCTCCTATGTCTCCTATACTTCTAC
>JALVIT010000237.1 GCA_027028545.1 Desulfurococcales archaeon | reverse complement strand
CATCGGTACCGATAGTTTTGTGTATAATGTTGAGGAACATGTTCGTAACATCGTGGGAGGAAGAGAATTTTGGGGAGTATATCTTTTAGCTTTGGTGAGTAGGAGTTACCGTGGTGTGCTGCTATTTCAATTCCAACATCGATATATGATGTCTTGACGTGATGTAAGTAATATTGTTTATAGTAATCGATTGCCAGTGAAAGCGCACTTTCCAAATCTGATAAATAAAGAAGCGGTATACGGCTCCAAAGATATATCTCGACAGGCGAATATTCCGTAGGGACCGTTGAGGAACGGAATTCCTTGACTTTTACATGTATGGGTATTAAATAATTGTTTGTACATTGATTACCTTCGAGTGCGTATGCAATAGAGAAATCATTAATAATACTTCCATAAAGACGAGAAAGTTCTCGATCTCTAAGTTCTCTTGATGCAAAGTAGTAAATATATCTGTAATCGTAGACAGGTCTTTCTATACCCTTCTGAGAGTAGTGTTCCGTATCTTCTGTGTACCGCGAGGTACCTGTTTCACCATTAGTTAGCAATAAGTTATCTAAATCTATTGACTCGTTCTCATTGTAGATAACATTTGGAGCTATAACCTCGACGAGGTCTCCAGCCTCACGTTCACCTACGCCCAAGGCCTCTCTGCACTCCCTCTCACCCCGCCTTCTTACGCATGCTCTCATAGCTTTTTCCAGTTTTTCTCTTAGTCTTCTTAGGAGGGTTTTGCATCGTGATCCCACTTTAAGAGGTGGCCAGATTATGTGATAAGCGAGTTCTCCTGTGCGGAGTTTTACCCCTTGTACAACTCCTATTCGCTTCACATTTCTAATAACACTTATAAGATCTGAGGAAAGTGGTCGAGGAATTTCAAACGCTGTTGCTAGAATCGATGCGAGCATGTGGAATGTTGCTAGGACCTCTCTGCATGCTCGAGAACTGTACAATGCTGGTAGTATCACGAGCTCAGGCTTATGCCATTGTCTCGTCTTTATGAGTCCAAGTGTTATAGAGTAGTGGTCATAATCCATATGCGAGATTATCCAGGCCCATTTCCCTCGAGGTTTCCAAGTATGCTTTAGAAAGTAGTCTAAAGTCGCTAATGTTGTATCGTAGCAAGAAGAGCTATATTTACTTCTCCTCACATTGGAGCTACCACCGTCAGTTAAGACCCTAGCTCTATATTCCTGCCAGTCATGTATAAGCATAAAGCCCCAACCAGTGGGTGGTAAAACTAAGTGATGCACAAACAACCACCAAGTGTAATATTTCACGAATCTAGAACTTTATACTTTGATATCCATGTTAACTTTTGTTTCCTACTAACTAAGGATATTACGCTACCTTAACACTAGATATCCAGAGGGGCTACTTGAAGTCAACAGTAGCTATCTCAACAATCATAGTCTTATTAATTTTAATTGGGATACATTATTATACTCCTCACAGTGAGGGCGCACCTACTAGTTCAGAATTTAATTACAACTACCTGCAAGAAGAACCCAGGAATCCTAGAAAATGTAAGCATGGAAATCAAGTATGAGGTTATTAAAGATCCGAAAATTCTATCCGTAGCTAGAGAGTTTATTAAGGCGAACCTCCCAGTTCCAGTAGATCTAAGTAATAAGCCTCCGATTGATTGGCTTAACACTAGCATATCTGTTTAAAAATGATAATAAAGATATATAATGATAACAGCATTCCTGTGTATTATGAGACGAATGCTTACTGTGGTACATCCTACTGGAGCAATAATACTTCAAATAACACGATTTTCGACTGGAGGGTCTACCACCCGATTGCAATCCCTAAAATAAGCGCACATACTGGTTCTGTTTTCCCAGTATCAATAGTGTGTACGCTAGACTTTGGCTACGAAAAGGTTCTACCCAACAGCGTGGTTACAAATGAATATTATTTTGTTGTTACAAAACCCTTTAAGGGAGAGATAAGAGTATCTGCTACCATATGCTTGAAGCCCTTCTGCAATGCATGCAGGGTATTTGATAGAGGCATCATAGTCACAATTAGTGACAATACCTAGGCTCGAACAAGCGTTAGATTCCGGAATCGGTGTTGCATTCTTTTCAGCAATGAGTTACTAGCAGGATTATCATGCGTGAGTACATGTTGCATCTAGTCATGAAATTGTGCAACATCAGTTTATGTATCACAAGTCTCCGGAGCCGGAGGTCCCGGG
>JALVIT010000236.1 GCA_027028545.1 Desulfurococcales archaeon | reverse complement strand
GCTTGTCCTGTAGACTCTTCGTACTACGTATCTGCTTGGTGTTCCTATTAGTGCTAGTATGTCGTACATTTCTTCGGGAGCGTTAAGCTTGACGCTTTTACCTTCGAATACGTCGTATACTTCAAATATGAATCCTTCATGCATCCTCGGATCAATTACTAGTCCCGCAGTGTTGAATGGGTCTGCGAATATCCTGAATATTGGTAGGTTGAATGCCCCCGGCTCAGTCTTATCAGCGTGGAACGTTATAACTGTTTCAGCCTTACGCTCAACCATCTCAATCTCTGCAACACCAGGTCCCAGACCTCTAACATTACCGGAGAACGCTTCACTCAACAAGTCTTGACCAGCAGCATATAGTTTCAACTCCCTAGCAACCTTAGCCGCAGCCTGAAACGCATCCCAAGCCAACCCATGAATATCCGGATGATCAACACCCTTCTTATGCGTCATTATGAGCTGAATGTCGTCTCCTACGTGTGTTACGTAGAAGTCTATGATTGTTCCTTTTTGTTTTGCTTCTGCTAGTACTTTGGTTGCTGCTGCTAGTTGGTCTGGGTGTGGCATTACGTGTCCGCTCATTGATCCTACGTCTGCTTTTATGATTGAAAGTGTGATCTTTTCGCCTTCTGACATGTGTTTCACCTTATTCCTTTTGATATGTGGTTTTGAGGTAATATATTGCTTGTGTTTATATAGATGTGTAATTGGTTTATTAAGTTTTTTATTTTGTATTTAGAAATAGTTTAATTGTTTATTTAAATTATTCTGGCATGTAGTATTTGCCCGTTGATTTCTGTAGTCTATCCAAATACGATCCGGGCTTGTTTACTCGTGGTCTCCCTGTTTGTGGATCTCTTCTCACGGTTATTCCTAGTTCTTTCAATAGTTTGTTGAATCCCTCCTGTATGTTCATTGGTTGTGTTGTGTGTCCTTCTACTCCAGGTTTTCCGTGGAATACTATTACTTTGTCGGATATATAGTTTTGTAGCATTAGGTCGTGTTCTACAACCATTGCTGTCTTCCTCTTCTCCTCAATTATCCTACGTATAACCTTTGCTACACTAAGCCTCTCTTCAACATCTAGATACGCTGATGGCTCGTCTAGTAGATATAGGTCTGCTGGTGTTGCTAGTGCTACTGCTATTGCTAGTTTTTGTAGTTCTCCACCACTTAGATCCTCAATATTTCTCTCAAGCATTCTATTCAGTCCTAGTTTCCGTGTTAGCTCCATGTATAGCCATGATGCTGGATTTAGGGTTAGAGGATCTGCCTTCCGGAGGTTTCCAGCTACTGTTTCCTCTGGGAATATTTTTGGTGATACCTCCTGTGGTTTTAGACTTATCTTTTCAACTGATACCAGTACCTCTCCACTGTCTGGTTTTAGGTTTCTGGATAGTATTTTTATGAAGGTTGTCTTACCTATCCCGTTTGGACCTATGATTCCAAGTACTTCTCCGGGGTATACCTCCCCCTCCTCGATGTATAGTTTGAATCCGCTCGTCTTATATGTTTTTGTTAACTGTGTCCATTTCACTACTGGGTATTCTCCGGTTGTCTCGGTCTTCTCAGCTACTCGTATATGGAATTTTACCGGTTCCCTACGTATACGCATATTCTCTGCTGGTAGGTATCCTTCTAGGTAGTGGTTTATCCCTGCACGTACACCGTAGATCTTTGATACTATTCCGTAGACTCCCGGCTCTCCATATATTACTGCTACGTGGTCGCTGATATAGTCTAGTATCATTAGATCGTGTTCTACGACGACTACATATTTCCTCGATAGATCTATGTATTCCCTTATTGCTTCCGCAACCCTCAGCCTCTCACGGACATCTAGGTAGCTGCATGGTTCATCGAAGAAGTATGCATCCACATCCTTTACTAGGACTGCTGCTACTAGGAATTTCTGTAGTTCTCCACCGCTGAGCTCCCCGATCCTTCTATCCTTTAGGTGTTTTATCGCTAGTTTATCCATTACCTCTCCAGCTATACCTCTTTCATCAGCTTTTTCTAGTAGTTCTCCTACTCTACCCTTCAATACTCTACGGGCGTATTCTACGTATTGGATCTTTACAGCTGTTCTGATCTCCTTATTGGCTAGTCTACGTAGATATGTTTGCAACTCTGTCCCCCGGAAGCTTCTTATGATCTCATCCCATTCCGGGGGGTTATCATATCTTCCAAGATTTGGCTTTAGAAGCCCGGATAGGATCTTTATACTCGTCGTCTTACCGCTTCCATTCCTACCAATAACCCCCACGACTCCACCTGTTTTAGGTATTGGTAGATTGTATAGTTTGAAGGCATTCTCACCGTATCGGTGCACAACGTTTTTTTCGAGTTCATCCGGTAGGTTCACTATGGATATCGCGTTGAATGGACACTTCTTAACGCATATACCACAACCTATACATACATCCTCATAGATTACAGCATGTTTACCATCCGGTGACAACTCTATCGCTTTAACATTCCTCCTAGTCCTATTGACGGGGCAGAACCTTATACATTCAAGATTACACTTACTGGGCTTACAGTATTCCCGATCAATCACTGCAACCCTAACCATAGCATAACCCCTTCAGCGATACTCTATCTATTAAATCCCCATATCCATCTCCTACTATGTTAACCCCAGAATCACTAATAAACCCATAAGGATAACATTACCAAATAGGGATGATGTGTGGCGACGGCTCGAGCACCTATATGCTATGAAGATATTCGGGTGAGGTTCTGACCTCTCTTTATACTATATGTTTACAGCTACCCCTCAGTCCTCTATGAAGAATTGGGGAGTGTATGGATGTTTTTGGGGGAAACTTTATAACTCCCCATATCCTAGTCTAACTGATTAGTGTTTTTCAATGTAATAGGAAACCCTTATCTATACAATGGTGGATCGTTATGGTGAAGTTCTGCCCCAGATGTGGAGGCCCGATGATGCCCTATAAGAAGGGTAAAACAGTTTATCTAAGATGTATCCGTTGCGGATACATGGTTAAAGCCGATAAGAAAACACTGAAAACATATCAGATCAGATACCAAGTTGAAGAGGATAAGAGGGTTCACACATCAAAGGCTACTGAAGCCCGTAGACTGGCCCTCACACCTGAGGAGAGGGAGATCCTTAAGGAATACTATGAGATCTTCCTCGAGACCTTCCAGGAGGAGACTGAGAGCCCCTCGGAGTAGATGCCCCCATACTGTTTCCTCCTTCCATTATGCTTCTACACTGTTTTATCCAATCGTTTTTATATCCTTACGGGTAAAGTTAATATCTTGAAGGAGTGTGGTTATGGATAGAGATAAACATGTTAATGGGTGAGAGGAGAAATGGTTCTCGAGGAGGAGTGGTGGGAAGAGGAAGAGGAATGGGAAGAGGAAGAAGAGTGGTGGGAAGAAGAGGAGGAGTGGTAAGGGATTCGTAGAGTTACCCTATGTTATTTTTACGAGTATATTCTTAAGGTTTTTTACAGCTAGGGATAGATCATCTCTTAGTTCTTCTAATGGATTAACCCATCTACATCCTGTGGGAGGGGTGTGTTCACTGGGTGGCTCACCGTCCCCATATTTTATCACTATGTAGTATTCCCTTCCAGATCTCTCATATTCCTCCCTGATTTTCTCCGTGAACTCCTCTATCTGTGTATATCCGGCTATGATCATTGCTAATCGTAGGTTTCTATTCCTAACCCTTATTTTCGGTCCATGTATTTCATCCATTAAAACCCCTTGTATGATCTGGTGGTATGTTTTGATCATTGTTTTTGGTAGGAATGCCTTTTGAACCCCTCCTATAATCCCTGTCTTCCCCTCTATCTCGCTATCGAGATCTTTTAAGCCTTTACACCTATATATTAATACAAATATTTTCCTACCCAGATAGTTTATTTCGACAACCCCATTATCCGTAAAGGATATTTTGAGAAGGGTGTTCATCTCGTCCAGCCATTTTAGAAAGATGGAGAGGGATTTCTTATTTACCTTCTCTCTTAAGCCTTATAGCTATTAGGTGTGTTATGTAGCCTGCTATCTGATTTCTAACTTTCTTCGATCTAACGTCTAGTAGTTTGCTTACAACCCTCTTATTATGTTCGAAATCCCATATGAATAAGTCGGGGTATTTCTCTAGTAGTTCTCTAGCAGTTCTCTTCACCATCTTCGTCCTAACCTTACCCATAATCCTCCAGCCCCGTTGACTGCTATTCTCTCTACATATATCGGTTTATAGGGGTTTTAAAAATATTGTTTATAGCCTGGTAGGGGTAAAGCTTATATAGAAGCGGTTTAATCATCATTATCGGAGCTACATCTATACATGTATACATGGTTCCTAATCATAGATAGGGTTAAAGGTGATTATAAATGGTTGTAGAACCCGCTGGAATACCCGTACTCATACTCAAGGAGGGGACCCAGAGAACAACTGGTAGAGACGCCTTAAGGACAAACATCATGGCTGCACGAGCGGTAGCGGAGATGCTTAGAACAACCCTCGGACCCAAGGGTATGGATAAGATGCTTGTAGATGCTCTAGGAGATGTAACCATCACGAATGATGGTGCAACAATACTTGATAAGGCTGAACTACAGCATCCATCAGCTAAGATGCTTGTCCAGATCGCTAAGGGGCAGGATGAAGAGGTTGGTGATGGAACGAAGACAACCGTCATATTCGCTGGCGAACTATTGAGGCATGCCGAGGAGCTACTGGATAAGAATATTCATCCAACAATAATCGTTAGCGGTTATCGTAAGGCATTGAATGAAGCCCTAAAATACCTATACGAGATAGCTGAACCCATAGATATAAACGATCTAGAAACACTGAAAAAGGTTGCACAGACAAGCCTAACGAGTAAGGCCGTCCACGACGCTAGAGAATACTTTGCGGAACTAGCTGTTAAAGCAGTTAAACAGATCGCTGAGAAGCGTGGAGACAAATACTATATAGACCTAGACAATATACAGGTGATCAAGAAGTATGGTGGATCACTACTAGACTCAATGCTCGTATACGGTATAGTCCTTGATAAGGAGGTTGTACATCCAGGAATGCCACGTAAGGTTGAGAAGGCTAAGATAGCATTGATCGATGCACCACTAGAGATCGAGAAGCCCGAGATCGATGCCGAGATAAGGATAACAGATCCATCACAGATAAGAGCATTCCTAGAGCAGGAGGAGGAGATACTTAAGAAGATGGTTGATAAGATTGCTTCTACTGGTGCTAATGTTGTTATTTGTCAGAAGGGTATTGATGAGGTTGCCCAGCACTTCCTAGCAAAGAAGGGAATACTAGCAGTAAGAAGAGTAAAGAGATCAGACATGGAAAAACTAGAAAAAGCAACAGGTGGTAGGATCATAAGCAACATCGACGACATGACACCAGATGATCTTGGTGAGGCTGAACTAGTTGAGGAGAGGAAGGTTGGAGAGGACAAGATGGTGTTCATTGAGGGATGTAAGAATCCAAAGGCTGTAAGCATAGTGATCCGTGGAGGGTTAGAGAGGCTCGTAGATGAAGCTGAGAGGAGTCTACGAGATGCGTTAGCAGCTACAGCAGATGCTATTAGGGATGGAAAGGTTGTTGCCGGCGGTGGAGCAGTCGAGATCGAGCTGGCTAAGCATCTGAGGAAGTATGCTAAGAAGGTTGGCGGTAAGGAGCAGCTAGCTGTCGAAGCCTTCGCTAAGAGCCTTGAGGGACTCGTGACAGCATTGGCTGAGAATGCTGGATTAGACCCCGTCGAGATCATTATGAAGCTACGTGCAGCACATGAAAAAGAGGATGGTAAATGGTATGGTATCAACGTATTCACCGGCGATATCGAGGATATGATGAAGCTGGGCGTGATCGAGCCTGTAAGTGTTAAGGCTAATGCTATCAAGGCTGGAACTGAGGCTGCAACGATAATATTGAGGATCGATGACGTAATAGCTGCTTCAAAGATCGAGAAGCCTGAGGAGACCGGTAAGAAGGGTGGAGAGGAAGAGGAGGAATAAAGATAAGGGGTTTTTAGAAGAGCCTTAAATTATTTTAACTATTATGGGTTTTTTAAGCGATCTAGTATACACCACCGCTTCTCCAGTGTCTAGATAGGGTATTAGTTTCTGGTATTCGTATGGTAGGTATAGTATCCTATTGACTACTTCGAGGTCTGTATGTGATTTTATAGAGTGTATTATCTTCGTATTCGTATTCTTCATAGCCTCTTCGTCGAGGCTTGACGGTGATTGTGAAACTATTACTAGTCCAACATTAAACTTCCTTATCTCCGATAACATTCTTAATAGTATTTTCACCGGTTTATCCCTCCCTATAATATTCTGTGCTTCTTCGACAACTACCAGTATCTTCCTCTTCAGCCTCCTCTCCAGGGCTTTCCTGAATACTTGGTTTAGTATTCCGGCTTCATATATCCTCCTTATATATGGATCATTTATCCTATACAGCTCTATAATATATGCTTCACCGCCTCCATCATCTATGAGTTCTTTAAAGCCATTGTCTGTGAATAGTTTACGGTATCTCCTCCATGTTAATGGGTTGATCTTTCTTAGTAGTGATAGCCTACTCTCCCTCATCCATGCTGATTCATCCATCCAATAC
>JALVIT010000235.1 GCA_027028545.1 Desulfurococcales archaeon | reverse complement strand
ATTGTATATTTCGTAGTTGTTCTTTGTCTTCTCGGCTGCTAGTAGTGTTGCGTCTATGGTGTCGGTTATGTATATGTAGCTTCTGGTCTGTGTTCCATCCCCTAATACCTCTAACTCATAGGGGTTTTTCTCGAGTTTGAGTAGTAGGTCGTGTATTACTCCGTGTCTAAGCCTTGGACCAACAACGTTTGTATATCGGAGTATCACGGTCTTGATCCCATATAGTATGCTATAGGAGTGCATTATGGCTTCACATGCAGCTTTACTAGCACCATATACTGATACTGGTCTTATCGGGGCGTTCTCATCGACGGGTATTTCGGGTGGATCACCATATACGGAGCTTGATGATGCAAATACCAGCTTATCCACATCATACTTCCTCAAAGCCTCTAAGAGGTTGAATGTTGCCAGAATGTTCTCGTTGAAGTGTATTCTGGGGTTTGTTGAGCTAACCCTAACTTCAGGGTTTGCGGCGTAGTGGAATACTATATCGGCATCTCTAAACTCCTTGAAACCCTCAACCTCCTCTCTATCCTTCAGATCGATCTCGGCTATCCTTACATGTGGGTTACCTATATGGTGTGATATGAACTCCCTCCTACCCGAGCTGAAGTTGTCGATTATGACTACATCCCATCCATTAGATACAAGTCTATCTACTAGATGGCTACCTATGAATCCGGCTCCACCCGTAACTATAGCCTTCAAATCCTTCACCCCTCTCAACTGGTAACATGTGATCTTTTGGTGGAGTTAATAGTGTTTAAGGTTTCCCGATCCTTTTAAGCTTGAAGACAACTGTTCCTCCACGCGTATATGGTTTCCCCGGGTCTGGGCATTGAAGATAGCCTTCATTATCTCTATCGCCTATCCCCAGATCCTTTGCTGAGTACCCATGCAGCATTAATGATAGCAGTGTTGCCATACCAGTTAATGCATGTATGCATATCTTCTTATTGTTATTGGTCGGATCTATATAGAATCCATCTATAATTATCCTATCACCGGGTTTATACCCGGCTGCACAGTATCCTCTAACCTCAACTACTTCTAGGATAACCCGGTACTTCTCTCTACTCATTTCTTCTCCTCCTTCCTATAGTTCATCATCCTAGCGATCTCGCTGATCTTCCTATAGATCCTTATCTCAGCCCTCTTCGAGTATAGAGTAGTTATTGCCGCTATCAATGCTTGTAGACCGGTGAGTGTCATGAGTATTGCGATCAATCCTTTAATATAGTATTTTATATTGTAGAAGAAGTAGTAGTAGGCTACCCATGCCCCGAGGAGTAATCCTATTATTAATAGTAGGGATGATAGGGAGAATATTAGGAATGCTGGATTATATCTCCATGTGAGCCTAATCATATCCCTGAAAATGCTTAAACCATGCTTCATCCTAAGCTTCTTCTCTCCAAGCCTAGATCTATACTTTATCGGTATTTCCCTAACCTTACCTCCCATAGATGCTACATGTGCAACGATCTCTGATTCGACGCTGAAATGTTTCATCTCAAAACCTATCTCCTTTAAGACATCGGTTCTAATAATATACATACCGCTTAACACATCTCTAAGACTAGTGCTGAATAATAGGTTGAATGTTTTCGATAATAGCTTGTTTCCAAGCCTGTAGAGGAGGGGTTGGGAATCCATCTGTGCACGGGCTCCAATGACTAGGTCATAACCCTTCTTAATCTCCCTATAAAGCATAGGTATATGTTCAGCTGGATAGGTATAGTCTCCATCCATTATGAGAACATAGGGTGTTTCAATATATTCCAGCCCAGTCTTGATCGCATCCGCTTTACCCCTACCATACTGTTTAACTACTCTTATATTCTTGGACCTTACTATCTCAACCGTCCTATCCCTACTACCACCATCTACAACCAGTATGTTTTCGGTCGGAACTCCTACCTCTAATACTTCATCTAAAACCTTCCCTATAGCTTCCTCTTCGTTTAATGTTGGTATAAGCACCGTTAAATCATTGTACATTATGTGTCCGACCTCTGCAAAATAATGAATTATCCTAAACCTTATATATTTATACCTATACAGTATTCCATGGGAATATTTTATAGAAAGACTTAAATGTTGAATTAAAACTATATCCTATATTGATCAGCTAGTAAGGTGTTTTATCGATGGCTAAGGATAAGGCTATTGGAACACTGCTACTGATTGTATCGGTAATTGTCATATTAGTCTATAT
>JALVIT010000234.1 GCA_027028545.1 Desulfurococcales archaeon | reverse complement strand
TCTCCGGAACTGTCATAGACTCATTGAATGGTTCAAGACTCGATGGAATAGTTATGATCTTCGTCGATAAGGGTGGTGGTTGGATTAATGTAGCTAATGTATCGGTCGTTAACGGTGTATTCACATTTAACGGAGTTGTTGACCCGGTAACGGTTAGGATAACGTATTTACCGCCGCCAAGTGCTAGAGGATACTATAGTGAAACCCCGAGTAGAACATATACCCTACTAGCTCTACTACCAGCGCCGGAGTCATCCTATACTCCTATAATACTCCTAGTAGCACTGCTAGCCATAATATATCTCTACAGGAGAGTTAAGAAGAGATGAAGTGGTCTAAATATATTTTTTAACTTAGAACTTTATCTTATTGATCAAAACCCTATAGTATCCGTCAACATCTATATTCAACCGCTTCTTATGCAGCTCCTTCCTCCAAGCCTCCAGTAGTAGATTATCTAATCCATAGTATTCTGCCGCCGTCATTAGTTTCTTACCATGTTTCTCAGCTAGTTCTCTAAGCTCTCTGATCTTCTCATTGAAATTCTTATCTCTAACAATATGGTGGTCTAGTATTATTGTTTTAACCTTAGACTCGGTTATAAGCCTCTTAATATTCTCTATGCTTGAAGTATATGATTTCTTTGACAATCTCCATCCTACAAGTATTGTTGGGTATCCGTCAACTATTATAAATCGGGGGTTCCTCTCCAAAACCCATTTCAAAGCATCTGGATCGGCTAGGTTCTGAGCATCCGATCCATGTATGAAGCTATCCTTACCAGCCTTAATATAAACCATTATAACCCTTCCAACCTTACTGCCAACCTCGCCATGCCATACCGGTGGTGAGAACTCTATGATGGCATTCCCATACTCGATCCTCTTACCATCAGCCCAGTATATCTCCCTAGCCCTCTCCCTTATACGATCCAGGAACTTCCTACCACGATTCTTCGCGGACTCCGTAACCTCCTCCTCAAAGTGTTTAGCGTAGACGATCTTATCCCTAAAACAAGCCTCATACAGCTCCTCATCATCGGGATAGGGGTGGTGGTCGTAGTGGTAATGGGTTACAATAACTAGTTCAGCACGGCTACAAGCCCTCTTAATAATTCTCCTAGCCCATTCAAGAGCTCTATACTCCTCCTTCGATGGCGGTAATCCATATCTTTTAGGGGCTAGAGCCACACCGGGATCTATAACAATCCTCATCCTACCGATCTTAACTAGTGTCGCCTGACTACGAACACCGAACGAATCAAAGGCTAGAGGATAAATCCTCAAACATCGTCACCAATAATATATTTACAGTATGACATGCATATATATTGTAATCATCTAATAGCTTTAAGTACAACGGATTATGAAAAACATATTTGGTTTAGAGCAGTATTCTATGTATTTTTACCTATTCCTATTTCTCCTCAGCATCATCATTATTAATATTATGGTCATCGATAACATGATTGGTATCGGCGGTTCCGGTATGGGCTGTGGGATTGATAGCTGCAAAATTGCTATAGTGTTATTTCCTGAGGGGCTTGGTGTTAATGCTAAGGTGTCACCATTATAATATATTATTGAGGATCCCGTTGTAGGCGTATATCCTAGATCGGTCGATCCTATATATGATATACTACCTATAAGCAGGTATTCTATACTATTCATACCAGTATATGCTACCCTATCCGACCCTATATAGCTTACACTAGGCATCCACGAGATATCAGGTAATCCTGATGCAGAAGCTAGTAATGCACCGTTTAGATCATATTGTCTAGCATAACCCCCTCCATTCTTCTCATATACTACTATCAATCCTTTATCTGGAACATATGTTAATCCATATCTCTGATACGAGACGTTTGAATCAATAGAAATACTCCATGAAACATTAGATTCATTAACTAGTGCTAGATTCAATTCATTGTTTTCAGTGTTAAACCATGCTACAGCTACACCGCTGGGTGTGGTTGTTGTCACCGGGTATAGGTCTTCACCAGTGGTATCCATCAACCTATATCTAGCGGTGATGGTTAGAGTTGTTGGGTCGAGTATAGTGTAGTATATGTTATTATCCGTTTCGTTTACATAGAATATGTAGAATAAACCATTATAATCCTCTACGCTAGCCATATACTGGTTATCGCTACCATACGCTACTGTTATGTTCTGAATTATTGATAGAGTCGCCGGATCCATAGCCACTCCCTTAATCCATACCAGATTCCCCGAGGACTCATTCGTCTCATATACAACCAGTATCCTATCAGTGGATTGATCATATGCTATAGATGGTCTTTCATCAATGGTGTTTGAGGGGCTTATCCTAGATACATCGGTAACCCCGCTAGATCCTAGTATCCCAATATATATGTCGAATTCATCCCTCCAAGCATCATTGTATGGTCCATGATAGCTCCAAGCGATGACTGGCCCATTACTGGTTATTACTGTATCGATTCCATGATATGATGGTATATATGCTGGAAGCTTGTCTAGATCGTAGCTTGGTGAAACATATATGTAGAAACCCTCACTCCTAGCCTTGGATAATGCATCTTCAACATTACTCCTAGTCCATGCATAGTCTAAGACATAAATTATCTTTCCATTATCTCTAGCAGATCTTAGATATGATAAAACAGTTGATGTCTCAGCCGGATCGACCGGTTGATCACTACTATACCATACCTCCTCCCTCTCAATACCATCTATAGAGTTTATGAACGTCGCGTTATCCAGTAGTTCTAATCCAGCACCCATATTAGCGATCACTATGAATCCTGGATCTAGGCTATGGGCATACTCCGAAATATTACCAACAAGATAGATCATCCATGTCGAGGCGTTATCAACCTGTGGTAGTACACCGCCTAAACCAATACTATCTGGATCCTCCCAGTATGTGTAGGAGTCTATATTATCCAGCCGGACACCATCGAAACCCATCGATACGATCTTATCGATCTCCCCCTTCAATATATCGATCCATGCACCGGGCTCCCAAGCACTTGGATGCCAGTATTTAACAAAGTATTCACCGGGCCAACCGGGGTATTCAACCCACTCGATCCACTCCGGGTGATCTGTTTCACTCCAGGAACTATTCCAGTAATCCCTCCACTCCTCTGCAAAACCTATGTTTAGATACGCTATAACCTTTGCACCGGAAGCCTTCAATCTTTCCAGATCATTACTATTCCAGGGCTGATCGTTCGGACCATAGTCCGGATCAACCACAACATACTCCGGATAACTCCCAGCGATCCATGGCGTCACTGGATACTGAAACCACGTTATACCACCACCCCACCATCTAGAGGGGGGTGTAGCCGCTATGGTAGCAGTTGTTAGGAGTAGTAATAGTATAAATAGGGGGATCATATGCTTCATATCTAGCACCCAGCATATAGGGCGGATACTAAAAATAATATCTAAATCAATGGGATATATATGATTTGATTTAATTAGATAATAATGAAGTTTTAGCTACGAATAAATTAATCTAGTTCTCCCTTTAGTCTATCGGTCTTATTATCCATATACAAGGGGCTTCAACGATATTGACTCATACGATCTTCAGCTACCGGTGTCTCCATGATCGCCATGAGTTCTAAGCACTTGGATAGATGAATGGTTTAGCTCTATATTCTAGGTAGAGCATTATAACTATTAGGTCTATAATTAGGATACCATAGGTTTCAATAACAGCTGCGCTAGGCCATCCAATAACTATTTCGACGAGTATCGCTACCGGTATTGCTATTAGGGATATTATGAATCCGTATAGCATTGATCTATCATTGGTTCTACGCCATAAACCATATGTTAGGATCGTTAACGCTATATCGGATTGTATGAAGAACCATGCCGATACGAAGGTATGGGGCCTTGTCCCCGCTGGGAATAATCCTATTAATACTAGGAACACCCCTGCCAGTGATAGATATGAGCCTCCAACAACCTCCAACTTATTAGCACTAACTAGGACTACTCCTACCCCATAGAGTATTATGAGTATGCCTACACATATTAATCCATAGTTGAATAGCCATGGACAACAACTCCTATACCCTCCCAAATCACTATATGCGTCCTCCATGAATACAAACCATCCGCGGTTAAGATACCATGATAAACCAATAACAAACCATGCAACAACCACGGCAACAACACCAAGACTGATCAGAAACATCTTCAGATCCATACTATACACCTCCAGTTACACTAAATAATAAGTAATTAGCTGGGACAATAAAATATCATAGGGAGGAGATATAGATGGAGTTTCTAAGGGAGAATGCCGAGTATTTTGAGGAGAAGGCTAGAGAGGCATGTAGCGAGGGTAGGTATGATTTCACACTATTCTTCGCCGAATAATCCCTACAATTATACATAAAGTATATCCTTGTTAAAAATATAGGTGATTATCCTAAAACCCATAGCTTCTCCACACTATTCAAAGTCCTCGAAAGGATCGATAGGAGAGCCTCCGAATTCTACAATGAATACTCCGATATACTTGATCTACTCGAAGACTCGTATATAACCGTTAGATATCTTGGAAGAAAATATTCTAGGAAGAGTGCTGAAAAAGCTTTAGAGCTACTTGATAGGTTTAAGGAGATGTTTAAGGCATGGCTTACGAGTTCATGATAGAGATCGCTGAGAGGTATAGGATGTATAGGAGGGAGTGGAGGAGATATGTAGAACTTATAGCTGAGAAGGCCCGCGAATTCTTTGGAGATAACCTCTACGGTGTATTCGTTTTCGCAGCATAGTGCGTGGAGACTATAAGCCATTGAGCGATATAGATATTGCAATCGTATTGTATCGAGGCGTTGATGAATGGACCCGTGTAAGGTTTAGAAAAGTTGTGAGGAGGTTGAGTGGTATGGTTAATCCATTCGAGATACATATATTGTCGTGGGATGAATGGGAGAACTGGTATAAAAGATTTATAAATGGATGGTATGTGAGGATTATTTAACCATATAGTTATTTACCTGGCTCGATGAATATGTGTCCGAAGCCAGCTGCTCTACCAACCCCTGTCCCCAACGTGATCATTGTTGCAAATATTTCTCCCAGATATTTCTCCATATCTATGTATCTACCATAATATTCCATGTAATCCCTATTCAAGTATAGATTCACATAACCAGTTATGGCTGGCTCCGGTTTATGCTTATACTTAACCCATTTAATATTTGTTGTTTTAATTATTGAGTATGGTTCGCTGAATAATCTATGGAGGATTAGGATCTGCCTTCTAAATCTCTTATATGTATAGATCCCCCTACTATACAGTATAATATAGATCGGCGTCGAGAATATGTTCATCACTGTAGGTATTAATGATTTATACTTACCCCTCCTAAAGGGGTCTCGAAGCATTGTAGGAGATGAAAACACTATCTTAACCTTCCCCCTCCTAATAACCTCTCTAACGGTTTCCCAAGCTTTAACATATGGATCAAGGTATTCAAGCATTGATATAGAATAACATATATTACTATCTTTGAAATCTATACATCCACTAAGATCCATGAGGTTATCGAATAACTTCTCATAATCTATAACCCGGTCATCGAATCCAATGTAGAAGTAGTATTCCCCATTAAGACTTATAGGTTTAAGCTCCCCCTCACATTTAACCATATAATCACTACATTCATAGCTACTATAGATACACCTAATCCTCCCATCACGCGTAGTATATAGAGGGGTTATATGTATAAGCTTTGGCACACCCCCCTTAACAGGTTTGAGAAAAGAGGTAATATCTGGTATGTGATTTATAATAATAGACTTAACAAGCTTACCAGTAAACAACACACCCCTAAAACCCCTAACCACCAAACCAACCCTAAACAATCTAAGAATAATCCCACCCAACAACCCTATATCCATAGACCCATATATCAAATTTACCAAAAATAAATCACATAATCACCCAACAGGATCAACGAAAACCACCAGCTAAACACACGCAAAAATCCCTAATCCAATAACCTAGATCTAAACCCTTCATCCCCAAGAACACAGCAAATAGTCTAAATTCCCACTATATCGCTCCACAATACACAGTTTCGAAAGACAAAAATAGTTCGAGACCACATAAAGAAAACTGAAAAACTTTATTTTTGCATATTGTTTCTTATCTAAGAAATGTTGACATACGTGTAAACGGGAGATACTTCTAACTTTTGTATATTGTTTCTTTGCTATGACGTCATGGTGTAAAGGGTTGCAGAGAAAAACTTCTAACTTTTGTATATTGTTTCAAATCATTATTGTTTCATTGATTATTTTAATGTTTGATGTTATTTAAACTTTACGATCTTGGATTATTGAGTGTTTTCATGAAGCTCATGGGGATCTTCAACAGAAAAGTTTAAAAATTCTATGGATTATCATCTCTGTGTTTTTAGGGAAAATTTATTTGTTTTGTGCCGGTTTTTATTTCATTGTATGTTTTCTTGTTATTGTGTGCGTGTTTTTATTCCATATGTTTTTCATGGAGGGTTATACAAAATCCTTTGTGGAACCGGGATTTTCTGATTTAAGACTAGTTATATGGGCAGTATCTCTTGTACCAGCATGTTTTGCATTTTGCTGGGTTTGTTGTTGGTGGAGGTGGTTTTTCACTGTTTATCG
>JALVIT010000233.1 GCA_027028545.1 Desulfurococcales archaeon | reverse complement strand
GTTTGGGAACAATGATAGAGCTACTATACTAGCTAGAAGTAGGACTATGATATATGTTGATTTGTTCATTACTATCATCCATCATTTATCCAAATACTTTAACAATATATAAGAACGCTACAATATTAAAAGTTACGTATAATAACTACACATATAATGATGAGGATATACGATGATAACTATCAGGCTTGTAGATGGTTCAAAGAAATGGAGTATTCCAAGAGATAGGGGGAGGATAAGGGAACTACTCAACAATATAGGATTACTCAGCGAGGAATATATCATTATTAGGAATAGTAAAGTGGTTACACCAGAGGATGAAGCCGTTGATGGAGACGAGATAATACTATACCCGGTGGTTAGTGGTGGTTAAATGTAGTTTCTGTGAACGCGAAGCAGTATATATTAACCGTGTTAATGGTAAAGCCTATTGTAGGAAACACTTCCTAGAATACTTCGACCGTAAGGTTCGTAGAACTATAAGGAAATATAAAATGTTTGGCAGAAAAGAGCATATAATAGTAGCTGTCAGCGGTGGTAAAGACTCCCTATCACTACTCCACTACCTAGTAAAGCTTTCGAAAAGGGTTCCAGGCTGGAAGATCACAGCCCTACTAATAGATGAGGGGATCAGAGGCTATAGGGATATAACTATTAAGGATTTCCTAAGAGTTGCTGAAGAGCTTGGAGTAGACTATAAGATCGCTGGGTTCAAGGAGTATATCGGCTATAGCCTGGACGAGATAGTATTAATGGGTAAGAAGAGGGGTTTACCATATCTACCATGTAGCTACTGCGGCGTATTTAGAAGATACCTACTAAACAAGGTTGCGAGGGAGCTTGGAGGAACAGTTCTAGCTACAGCCCATAACCTAGACGATGTTATCCAGACATATGTTATGAACATTATAAATAATAGCTGGGACAAGATCATAAGGCTGGCTCCCGTATCCGGACCAATAGATCATCCTAAATTTGTTAAAAGGGTTAAACCCTTCTACGAAATACTCGAAAAGGAGACAACCCTCTATAGTATAATAAATGGCCTCTACCCAAAATTCGTTGAATGCCCCTACGCCCCCTTCAATATACGGTGGAGTATTCGTAGGATGATAAATGAGCTTGAAGAGAAATATCCGGGAACTAAGTATTCTCTACTAAGATCGCTTCTATCAATAATAGATTTATTGAAAAATAATCCTAAACTAAATATTGGAGAGATAAAGACTTGTAGGATCTGTGGAGAACCATCCGCACACGAGATCTGTAGAGCATGTATATATAGGATCGAGCTTGGAATAATAGAATTACCCGATGAACTCAGAGAGATAGCTGAAAAGCTGAGGATAAGGATACCGGAGAAACCTTAAAGTGATCCGGGATGAAGAGGGAGGTCATCGTAAAACACCATATGCTCAACACACTCCTAATGGGGCTAGGTGGATCGGAGTATGTTGCCCTAGAGATAGTGCTGGGTTTGAAGAAGTATGGAATAGACACATGCTTCAAACCACTGATAAGTAGGTATACTTTGAAACATCTAGCACGTATAGGTAGATTCTACGGCATACCGAGAAGAGATCTAAACCTATTAGAGATCTGTAGAAATGACGAAGAAGGTGAAGTAAGTATAAATGCCACCGGAGACTTCCTATCGGGAAGCGCAAATATATACTATATGCACTATCCCTCAATGATAAAGCCAGACAAATATTATCCAGGGATAACCGGCTGGAGGGGTAGCATATTATCCTACCTCTACTACCTGCCGAACAAATACTACATGTATAAGAAGCTGAAGAAAGCCGATGCAATACTCGTAAACTCTAGAAAGACAGCACTATACATTGAGAAACATGTAGGTGTTAGAACACATGTAGTCTATCCGCCTGTCAACATGCATGGATTAATTGGAAAACCAGTTATACCGGGTCGAGATAGAGAGAAATACCTCCTAGTAGTGTCTAGGATCTCGCCGGAGAAGCAACCCTTCAAAATACTCTATGTAGCTTCAGCTCTAAAACTCCTAGGATTGAAGGATTGGAAGGTTTTAATGATCGGTGGTAGGACTAAGATTAGCGATAGGATAATAAAATATATACTGGATAAAGCTAGAAGACTGGAACTGGAGAAATATATCGTTATCGAGACAAATGTTGAAAGGAAGAAACTCAACGAATATTATCGAAGAGCATACGCGTATATACACCTAACAGATCATGAACATTTCGGAATAACCATTATAGAGGCAATGGCTGCCGGTACACCGGTGATAATCCCGTCAAATAATAATATATTATTCGAGCTAAGCGATAGGAGAAATATATTATTAGAATATAGGAACCTACGCGATCTGGCTAAAAATATTGATCTATTAGTAAATGATCCAGATCAGGTAACTATTATTGGTAAAAGGCTTAAATCCCTCTCAAAAATATTTAGCCGAGAGAGATTTCATAGTATAATCTATCATATAGTATCTACAACTTTACAATAAATAGTAACATTGTCTAGGATAATCTATTTTTATTTCTTGGAAGAAAATAATATATTATACTATAAAAGTGGGAAGGTTTATAAGGGGGGTTATTATGGCTCTCAGCGATGTAGAAGCAATAGTATTTGCTAGGAGTGATGATGTAGTAGCTGAAGCCGTCAAGGATCTTGAAAGGGCTTTACTGAACGATTATAGAGCATTTACCTCTAGGATATATGGAGGGATCATGCTTATAGTGATCGGTTTAGGGCTTTTTATATTTACATATTATATGCCTACAGTATCAATAATAATGTATGCCGGTTTAGGAATAGTAGTTTTAGGATTCATACTCTTACTACTAGCATTTTTCGTAAAGTCTAGGGTTGAAACAGCATCATTAAAGCTATACCCAATACTATTCGCTGGGTTTGAGCATGGAGAATTCTTCGCCATTGATCCCTTAGGCAACGGCGATGATGTAACACTTATAAAATATAGTATTGAGGATGCCAATAAACTATTAGAGAAATACCGTTCGGTGCAGGATGTTCTCGAGAAATCCTTTAAGGGATTTTATGAGACTAGGTATGAATTGTTGAGCGATGGTGACAGATCGATTATTGTATCAACACCATATAGGCTCCTCTACCAAGAATATAGGAGTCTAGTAGATCTGACGAACAACATACGTGTAGAGGAGAAAACCTACAACATGATATTCCCCGAGGAGAACGATGTTCCATTAGACTTAATGATACCTATAGAGAAGTCGGGCTTCTCAGAGGAGCTATCGTTGAAAAAGATCAGTCTGGATGAAGTGGATAAATTATTCGATGAACTGGTATCGACGAGTAGGAATTGGGAGGATATAGTTGATAAACTGAAGGATCTTAGGGAGAAGATCGAGCCGATACACGGACAAATAGTTTCCAGGTTCAAATGGTTATATGACTCAATGAGGTCTGTGTTACCATCAATTGTTAAACCGGTTAATGGATTATACGTCTATATATGTCCGCAATGCCTACTATCAAAGAACTACTTCACAACACCACAGTATCCGGAGCTTAAATTAATGCATTTAAAGAGAGAAGATGTAGAGACAATACTCTATCAATGCCCGGAGTGTGGATATAGTATCGAGGCAGATGAACTATTAATTCCAAGAGACCCTCTATCCAGACCAATTGTTGATAATGTCTTCAACGAGATATGGCTTGGAATATATAGCTATAATCGTGGATACATCGATAAGGTCATAAATGATTCACGAAGGGCTAAGGAGGATCTACTAAATAAACTATACAGCGATTTGAAGAGTAATGCTGAGGTATTGAGTAAGGAGCTTGAAGAATTTGTTAAGAGGATCGATGCAAAGATCATGGATATAGGAATATATACAAACATATTGAAAAAACTAGGAATAACAGGAGCTGAAGAGGTGTATAAAGCAGTATATGAAAACACTGAATATATGAAGAAAACCCTACTAAACACACCTAATGAAGTTAAGGAGATACTTCTAGAACTATTAAAGATAAGAATCGACCCAATAATACTGAACAATACATACCTAGAGACAAGAAAGAAGGCTGCAGAGAAGATTGGAAGGACTGATATAACACAGCTTATAGACAGTGAATACGAGACAATAGAATACGAGAAATTACTCAAACTATACACACCACTCCTAGTCGAAACACCTAAGAAGATCGAGGAGAAGATGGAGGTGGAGGAGAAATGAGCTCCTTTAACGAGAAGATAACGAATATATATAAGGATCTAGTTGAGAAGGTTAAAGGTAAATTCGAGGAGACAAGGGATAAGCTTAGAGTCAAGCCAAAATATGTTGAATTACCGGATAAATACTATGAAGCCCTCAGCGAGGAAGAACCGGCTAAGGGATTAACACCGGATACCAAGACAATGATCAATACATTGAACAAGCTATCATTGAAGATTAAAGCCAGCACATTAATCGACTACTCTACAATGATCAACCGGGAGTTAAACAAGGTATATATTGATCTAAAGAATATAGAGAAGAGGTTATTCAAATATGTGGATGAATCACTGGATAAAACACTTAATACAATAAATAAGCTGAAAGAAGCTGATGAAGAACTCGATAAAAACCTCAAGAAAATATTCAACTACTGGATAGAACTCGATAATCTCAGAGAGAGGATAATGTTAGAGATAGAGGACTTCACAAACACCATAGTTAAAGACTACAGGTTGGAACTGGAGAATATAGACTTCTTCGAGGAAAAGATCAATAGTGTATTCGACGAATTAAACAAATACCTCGAAGAAGTCAAGGCTGAGACTAGGGAGCGTAGGAAGACCCTACTAAGATATCTGTGTTTTGCAGAGGGGTTGAGGACTAGAGGCGTTAAACTATACCTTCCAATATATAGGATCGTTGTGAGGGACAGTCGTGGAAGAGTATATGAGAGATATAAGATCTATGGTGGTAATCTGAAGATCAATGATAGAATGATTGAAACTGTTAAGAATATGCTTAAGGATGTTGATAAAGACTTCATAGACTCTATGAAGAAGTATATAAGGGTTAACTATTCCGGGCTCAGACGTTTCTATCTACTATCTGTATTAAAGAATCTGGGTGGTGGAAAATGAGTGAATACATAGTTCCCGAGAAAACAGTTGTTAGAAACGATATTTATCCGACGATCGAGAACCTATACGATAGACTAGTATTCTCCGGTGAAAACGTTGTATGGGGTAATGCCTATGGTAGAGAGGTTATATTTAAAGGAAACACATTGATCATGGGTAATCTATATGGAGATAATATAAGGGTTGAAAACGGCAATGTATTCGTAATGGGAAATGTATCCGGCAAAAAGATCACATTATTAAACGGATTCATTAAGGGTATAATAATCTCCACGGAGAACACAGTTATAGAGGATTCAATCGTTAAAGGATTAATATTCTCACCAAAAATATCTCTAAGGAATACAATAGTTCTTAATAGCGTTATAGCGCATTCCAGAAAAGCTAAAGCCGTATTAGAGATAATCGCATCAACAGCTAGATCAATCGCATCAACTGGGGATCTATTGATTGGTGAAACAGATCTATTCATACCTATAATATATGTTAAGGGAGAAATAGTTCCAAGGGGGGATATAGTCATAGCCGATCCGGATAGCTTCGCCGAATTAAATGATAAAGTAATGAATTTCTTCAACACAATAATTAGAACCAAAAACTCTTTAACAACGCCTCCAAGTATAAACTCACTACAATCAACGATTAAGCCAATACATAAGATATCAGCACAGAACATCGTTGTTAAGGGTGTAAAGAGGTTTATA
This sequence comes from Desulfurococcales archaeon, assembly GCA_027028545.1. Classification (GTDB taxonomy): domain Archaea; phylum Thermoproteota; class Thermoprotei_A; order Sulfolobales; family Desulfurococcaceae; genus JALVIT01. Next base: position 867 of record JALVIT010000233.1, on the reverse strand, counting down.
GTCCTATTAGGAGAGGAAATAGTCTATGAGAGATCGAGTATTGTCAGGGAATATGTTGATAGGTTAAAGGATATGATTAAATAACCTCTCCTCATATAATATCCTAACATCAAATTATTTTTTAAACTATATAACTCTAAGAGATGTTGGGAAATGTTTAAGCCAAGTATTATACTGGTTGTAATATCTATGGTTTTATTAGCTATACTATATAATCCATTATATGTCTACAGTGAAGAACCAGGATGGTTTAGTCCCGGAGAGTATGTGGAGTATAAGGTTTATGGACTATTTAAATCAACACCACCCTACCACAACATATCGACCTATAGGGTTGTAGGGAGGGTAAAATACATATTTGAAAACGTAGCGGATAACATCCTTATGGGAAAATACCTAGTTCTCGAATTAAACGATACACTTGGGATCTTTAGAAGCATAGGATATGAAGGGTTAAAAACGGATGTAAATATAACTATGAATGCAACCTTCAATGGATCGGTTGTGAGTATAATAGTTAATCCTAAATCCCTTAAAAACAATGGATCCCTAACATATACTAAGGTCAAAACACGGGATTCAAAGATTTGGAGACTTAGGGTTAGAGTGTATTACGATACTGTAACTGGTATATTAGTTAATTATACCGCTATAAACGATATAAATGATACAAAGACAAATCAGAAAATATACTATCTTGTAAAATTTAAACTACTAGACTCCTCAGTAAAGGAGTTATCGAAATACCTACCACCGCCAGTAGAAACACCTACAACATCACCCATTAAGACCACAAAACAAAGCCCTACCACTATAACTAGTATAAGGACAAGGAATGATAAAGGAAGCGGTGAAGGTTCCTTCACA
>JALVIT010000232.1 GCA_027028545.1 Desulfurococcales archaeon | reverse complement strand
TCTTTAATCTCTATAACCCTTCTATGCATAGATGATCCGCCTCATAGATATTGCACGTTCTAAATTAAAAGTCAAGAATTGTTAAAAACTCTCATCTACTAAAAACTTATTAGCAATTAATTATTCTCTAAAATAAAAATAGAGTAAAAGAGAGTTGGGCCCGTCGTCTAGCCTGGTTAGGACGCCGCCCTCACACGGCGGAGGTCCGGGGTTCAAATCCCCGCGGGCCCACTAAAATATTTAGTTTAAGGTTTGTTTCTGCAATAAATTAATGACCCTCTAAGTAGAAATAGATATTTAGAGGCTAAGGTGGAGTTTTAATGACTGAGAGCAAGGAAAGACTACTATATGATGAGATACGTGAACTTAGAGCGATACTAGAGCACATTGAGGCTTTACTGGAGGAGCGTCTTCTTGGGATTGATGAGCCTCTTCCCGATGAAGTAGAGGCTATCAAGGAATATGAAACTGATAAGGAAAAAGGCAAGGTAGAACTCATCAGTCTCGACAATATCCTAGGGAAGAAAGATGACTAGATATAATATATATCTTACGAGAAAAGCCCTAAAGGAACTTAATAAATTAGACCCACATTCGAGAGATAAAGTTCTAGAAGCACTTATTGTTCTTCGTGATTATGGTTTTACGAGTAGGCTTAATATTAAAAAGTTACGCGGCTATAAAAGTCATTACAGGATTAGAGTGGGAAAATACCGTATACTTTTTGAATTAGAGAAGCCACGTAAAATAATAGTATATGCAATACTACCAAGAAAGAAAGCCTATAAGTGATAATAAATTATATTCGCGCATATCTCATGATAGGTGGTATCAAGGCCGAATATCTATTATGATATTATATTCGGATTGCATGCATATTGTTTAATATGAGTTCATGAATATCAACATGTTCTCACACGGCGGAGACCGGGGGTTCAAATCCCAACGTCCATTAAACCTTATAGCATTATTTGGGTGTATGTTACTATCCGATGATCTCTATTTTACCGTTATATACTATTGTAATCTTCCCGCTTAACTCCCTAACATTTTCTAATACAAATGCTAAGCGCTCAGCCTTTATCCTTGGTATTGATGGATGAATATGTAGAACAATTATACCTGGATGAGAACCGGGCGGATACCTCAGCTCATCGGCAAAATCACTATCTCTAGTAACTAATATCAAGTTCTTTTCTTTAGCTATTTCAATAACTGTTTTGTCATCAACACCTTGTGGGACATATTCGACGCGAAAGCCTCTCTGTATTAGCAGTTTATGAATGCTTCTAGGAACGTTTTCATCAAGTAGAAATTGGTATAACACGCCTCTCCCTCCTGAGGAGCTCAGCTGCAAGCGCTATTGCCTCAAGAATCATCTCCTTGTTCAGCTGGGGGTATTCCTCTAAAATCTCCTCAATACTCATACCAGATGCAATCATTTCAAGAACGTCAGCTACCAGAACCCTTGTACCTTTAAAAACAGGTTTACCATGGCAAACATTTGGATTTATCATAATCCATTTATACTTCCGCTCCAAACCTATCCACCATGATTATTTGATATAGCTTAACTCTCATAAAGCTAGCCCGAGATACAGAGTAATCTTCAGGCATATCTAATGGATAATGATATTATTTTTGGGACACTATGTATATTGTAGGTTTCACATGGTGGAGTTCGAGGTTCGAATCCTCACGGGTCTATCTCTTCAGATACTTTTCATTTATCTCGAATATATAGGTTCTGGTAAAGGATATGAGGAGTCATTTCATATTAAAAGCTTGGAATATGAACTGTCGGAAACTATCAAGATAAATAAAAGTATCTACGATATCTTGGTTAAAAATCACGAAGAAGCTGAGTGTGTCTACACCGGGAAAAAGTGTTAGAAGAAATTATCTCGGAGAAAGCCGATAGCCCCTAAAAGACTTGTTTGGCATTGACAAAGGCAAGGTTAAGCCCTATACCGAGCAGGATAGAATGGAATAAATCCTCTCTCCCATCGTCTACTATATCTAGTTCTAGTTTATGTATGTGTGAAGGATAGATGACGGGGTAGGAGACTATGTCCGGGTTTACTATGCATAATTTATTGTATATTATATGTGGGTGCTTCACACACCAATATCCACAGATCAACCAATTTATACCTCAAATCATTTCCCTCTGTTCTCTCACAGTTTTACCATAATTCCTCCTCTAAGTCATCATTAATTCTCTTATCCTCCATCAATAATTTCCCACTATTATATGTATGTTCATCATTTATAGTCGGGTAAGGCTATATCTTATACTAAGTGGTAATGAGTTGGACGAGGTTGTTGTTTTACGTGGTCGGTTGGCGAAACGTATTAGGGAAGAGCCGAGAAACTAAGTGTTAGCGTCGAGGAATACCTCGTCGAGATCCTGAGCCAGGGCCTCGACCCTAGGGATAGGGCTCTAGAATATATTGAGGCTGTAGAGGATTTACTGGATGAGGCTTGTGAAGAGCTTGGAAAGGGTAATGACCGGCAGGCCGCCGAGAAGCTCTGGGGTGCATCAGCATTAGCCGTTAAAGCCTACGCATTTAGGGATGGGAAACGCCTAACTAGCCATGGAGAGCTTTGGGAGTATAAGAGGGTGATCGAAGAGAAACTTGGGGAACGGTTCAAGATTCATGGGTCAATGTATCCGAGATGTATATCTACTTCTACGAAGGATGGTGTGATAAAAGAGATGCCGAAAAAGCCTACAAGGGAATAGAAAAGCTTGCGAATGAGTTAGTATCCTAAGGAGAAGCCAGATTAGACTGACGTCCCGCAACCCTTAATAATGATTATCAGCAAACTCTCTCCAAGGGTGATAAACAGAGTTAAATTTGATTAAAAAATACCCTATCCTAAAATATGATCCTATTCACACCCTACTATACGAGTCTGAGGCATAATGTTTTAACCTGTTTAAAAACTATTATTAAATTAGGGAGTACTCTCTAAATAGAGAGGTGGCTATAAATGACTCTTTACGAGAAGAACCTCAAAGAGCTATATAGAAAGGCACTTGAGATAGCTGAAAGAATAAGTGAAGATGAGAAGAATCTAATTAAAGAAATCATTGAGACTTCTCCAAATGGCATTATGTACCTAGGCTATATACCTATACATCTCCGGGGGTCATCTAAGACGTGAAAACAATATTTGAGTTGTTGAAAGAAGAAACCCCTGGTAATATAAGAACAAAGCTCCTCTCAAAGATTAACAATGTTATTAATAATCTTTTTAACCTAGGTCAAAACGCTTGCACATTATCCCTTATAACTAATGTTTTCAGCCCAATAGCTTTACCTATAGGTGCTATGCTAAACGTACATGCGATGCAGATACTAGAACAAGCATTAATAAGGTTTCGAAAAGATGGATGCGAAGATCTATATGTTATACTCACAACACTCGGCGGAGATATACATTTTCCGGAGCTCTTCACGAGCAAAGCTCGTGGTCTTGGTTTCAAAATGATAAACATGATTATACCTAGTATAGCCATGTCCGCAGGAACTCTATTGGCTATGCTTTCGGACCGAATCATAGGCTTCTCATTTGCATCAATAGGTCCAGTCGATCCCCAGATAATAGTTCAGACCCCCCATGGCCTCCGTGTGGTCTCCGCAATAGCGTATAAACGACTCATAGAGGAAACCCTGCCTAGACTTGCAAATGAGAAAAATCTCGGTGTAGACGGTCTCTCACGACTCTACATTGCTCAGGACATGTATCTATATCAAGAGTCTCTAAGAAGCCTTGATTATGTAAAACACATGTTACATAGCAATGTGAAACCCAAGCTAGATGAAAACAAGTTTGAAGAACTCCTCAGCATCTTTTTGACAGATGTTAAGACTCATGGCAAGCCATTAGGTCTTCGGATATTAAAGGAGCTGGGGTTTAATGTTATTTTTCTAGATAATCAAGATAAGTACAGAGAATTAGCAGAACTGATAGCAGAATATTACAGCAGAGTTGAACATGCATTTGTCTTCGAACCATCTAAAGGTGCTAGAATACTACTTATAGGAACACCATTTGGTGAAATAATACAAGAAGCTTTAGTTCAAGTAATTCCAACACCACAACCCAGAGTAAGCCCTCCCAAACAACCAAGAAAATAAAGACAGAAATACTCAAACAGTAAGTTTCTATGCACAATAATCCCCATGGAGGCTTCAAAACATGGAATGTACATATGAACTTGCTGAATCCATGTTGAAGCTTGCAGAAAGAGAACTTAGAATAATTCGTTCTAACAATACTAGGATAGCTGAATATGCACCCCATATAGCAGATGCTGCAGAATACCTAGCTAAGGCATTAATATATGCTATCAATATAGACGAGAATATATGCGAAAAGACAAGAAGAAACCATGATGTAAGCAAGCTTCTCGTTACAGTATACACAAGAAGCCCTGTACCATTAAAAAGAGATGATGTAAAAGCTATTGCAGGTATTGCGTTTCTAAATGCCATGTTATGTAATAGTATTACACGTGGAATAATTCGTTATGGGATAGAACCACTCGGCATTTTATTTCATGAAGCAACCGCAAAATCTTTTACTATCTTACATGAATGGGGGGAAATGTTCGAACATGCAGTTAATCTTCTCAATAGTTACTATGAAAAGGTCAGAGAGCTAATTAAGCGAGCGGAAACCTTTGTCATTGAAGTAACCCCACATAGTTTTAAGGAAGCACGGGAAAATGACAGAGTTATTAGGCAAGCAAAAATAATCATTTCTACGCTTAGACCTACAGCCAAGTATGCACACGCAAGAATAAGAATAAAACTACAGAATAACCTCCTCAATAAGGCTTATAAAGTATTAGTAAAATTCAAAGTTGGAGGCATGGTCAAGGCCCCTATACGGTGTGAAGTATGCCTATGGAAGAAGGAGAGATCTCAGGTAGAGCTTGCTAATGATGATGGTACGGGTTCTCCCAAAGATTACATATATTTAGCTGGTGGGGAGGGAACTATTACTGTATATGCGGGGCGGATCGACAATATGACGATAAGTGAAATCGAGCCTAGAGTGTGGAAGCCTGGTGGGGTTAAGAGTATTGAAGTGACTATAAGAGAAGGTGAATAAGGTATAAATGGTTTTTGAAAAATTATTCCAAACCTCTTAAGGATTATCTCTTCCTAAGCTTGTCTACAACTGTTATTAAATTACAATATCAGTTTTATTGCCTTGATATCTATATATTTCCTCGCGTCTATGGGTAAAATATTAGACTATAATTTTGTATCAAATGTGTCTTTTTATGCGTCTAGGACTTATTAAGGTTTTTCTACCTATACTATCGCCAGATCTGACGCCGATGAATAGTAAGGCTGATGAATACCAGGTGAACTCCGATTACCTGAGGAGAGCCGTGCTCTGGTAGGGTAGTCAGAGCATAAGAAACCATAAGAAGCTTAATCGTACCGGACACACTTTATTAATACATGAAGATGTGGTTCAGGCGAGTGATTATGTGCGAGCTCTTCGCCTTATCATCTAATAGGGTTGTTGGGATTAGTTTTTCATGGCGTGGTTTTAGGTGGAGGGGTAGGATTCATCGTGATGGCTGGGGTGTTGCATGGTATTTTGATAATGGACTCGCCAGACTCGTTAAGGAGCCGCGTCCCAGCGTTGAGAGCCCTATAGCTAGGCTTATAGTGAGGGGGGTTAGGGGTAGGATCGTTATAAGCCATGTACGCTGGGCGTCTAGAGGGGGTATAAGCTATGTTAACACACGCCCCTTCGTGCGGAGGCTCTGGGATAGGGATTGGGTGTTTGCGCATAATGGTACGGTTTCGGAGATTATAGGGGATCCAAGCTATAGGCTGAAGCTGTGTCGCCCCATAGGAGAGACCGACTCGGAGTATGCATTCTGCTACATCCTAGAGAAACTATCAAGCCTCCGAGATAGAGGCTTGGAAAACATTGCATCTAGGCTTTGGAGACTCGCAAATAGTATAGGCTGGTATGGTAAGTTCAACATCCTACTCAGCAACGGCGAATACCTATTCGACTACATGAATAGAGCTGAGACACTACACTACCTACTAAGACACCCCCCTCATAGAGGGATCGTAAGGTTGTTGGATGAGGATTACGAGGTTAGACTTGAAGAGCTTAAATCACGGAAGGAATACGCGGCTATAATAGCTACCAAGCCCCTCACAGATGAGGAGTGGAAGCCTATGAATCCAGGTACGCTCTACGTATTCTATAATGGAGACCTACTACTAACAGTAGACAATAATGGTTCTAGGCTAGTATTGGATCCTCTAGAATACATGGTTCTTAAAACAATACGTTCATCACCGCATAGTGTTAGGCTTGGAGACCTAGCTGGAGAACTAGGACTAGCACTTAGTGAAGCATACATGGTTATAGAGAAGCTTAGAAATAAAGGGCTTATAAGGCAGCACTCAAGGGATAACGTATCAGCTGATCATCCAATGGCGCGATACTATACAACCCCTGGGATAAGGTCACTAATAGACAAAACATTGACAACACAAATACTCTAAGATAATTTAAAACATACCTCCAACTTCAAGACTATTTCATCAAATATATGAATCATCTCCCTGACTCTATTTCTTATCTTAACCGTATTATCTTGAATTGCTAATGCTTTATAAAATATGGTTATCTTAGTGAGTAGGGGTAATCATTATATGCGTATGGCAGAAAACCATTATATGGTGAAAA
>JALVIT010000231.1 GCA_027028545.1 Desulfurococcales archaeon | reverse complement strand
TACTGATATATTTGTTTACAGTTAATAACTATTTTTGAATATTTAGTGTAAACTATTTATAGAAGTTAAAGATAATAAATAATATTACCGAGCTATCTATTCCTCCATGTAGGTGTTTGACGTATGAGTATTAATAATGGCTGTGGCGAGAAGGTATTATACTACGAGCTTGTAGAGGAGGATAAGGTTTCAGAGGATATGGCTTCTAAGACATGGATCAGGTGGTTGATCAGTAAGGAGGAGGCTCCAACATTCTCCATGAGAATGTTCCGTGTCGAACCAGGTGGTCATATTAAGGCTCATCACCATCCATGGGAGCATGAGATCTTTATACTTAACGGTGTTGGCGAGGTTAAGATCGGGTCTAGGGTTTACAGGGTTACTAGAGGCTTCTTCCTATACATACCCCCCAATGTTGAGCATGAGTATTGGAATCGTGGTGAAAAAGACCTGGTGTTTCTATGCGTTATACCTGTAAAGCCCACTGTTAATGAGGAAGGCCCTATAAAGTGTTGATTACCTGACTATGATCACTGTTACCGGCGAGTTGCTGGCTATACTGATCGCCTTACTACCGATCGTTAGCTCGCTGGATAACGTCCTTCCTCTAGCACCCATAACTACTAGGTCGTAGTTTCCATCGGCTATCTCTGAGAGTATTGCTCCAGCTGTACTATTCTCGGCCGGATCGAACTCTAATACTTTAAACTCTACATCAACACCCTTCTTCTCAACCCTCTTCCTAGCCTTCTCTATTGGGTCGAAGGATAATTCTACACCCTTAGGCTTAGCGAATACAACCGTTATATGTGATCCATAGTGTTTAGCTAGGTCAGCCGCCAGCTCTAACGCCTTCAAACTATTCTCACTACCATCAACCGGTACTATGATCCTTCTAAACATAAAGCTTATCTCATATGTTGGTGCTTCTCTATACGCCATAATGTATCACCATGATAATTTAATACAGTATATGGTATATAGGTGTTAATACCGGTTAATAATCGGGATGAGGGGATTGTATTGAAGAATGCTATAGACGATAATAGGAGATTATATAATCTGGATAAGGGGTTGAGGAGGATATTTATAGATATATCCGACGGGGGGCATCTACTATTAAAGATCAATGGTAGAGACATTGACTTATATAAGGTTATTAGAGGCTCTGGTTTAAGCTCTGGCTATATAAGGTTTTATCCATCGATAAAAAACATGATCGATAGAATAAGTGAAGCATTTAGGATATACTCCTCTAAATACGGGTATAGTGGAGACATATACCTCATATATCCCCTGAAGACAAATAGCCTTGAAGAAATCCTAGACCACATAATAATCTACGGTGAAGGATACAATCTGGGGTTCAATATTGGATCAGTTGAGGAGTTACGCCTACTCGGAAAATACATTGATAAGCCGAAGACACTTATCATAGATGGAGTTAAGAATAGGATACTCCTCAAATTGGCTGAGAAATTCCTAGAGAAGGGTTGGAGGGTTTTCATAGATATAGAGTCTAGGAGGGATGTAGAACTATTAAAGGATACAGGGTTCGATCTGGGATTGAGGTTGAAACTCCTGTCTCCAGTCTCAGGTAAATGGCATGGTGCAACAGGTGTTGGTTCAAAGTTTGGCTTGAATATTAGCGATGCATTAAAGTTATTGGAGGAGTATCCATGGCTCCATGAGAAGGTTAAACTATTACATATTCATCCGGGATCACAGGTTACCGATATCGAATCCATGGAGAGGGTGTTTAGCGAGATAATCCAGATGTATAAGGGGTTGAGAGAGAAGGGTTTAGATAGTTTAGAATATATAGATGTTGGAGGGGGGGTAGCCTACAGCTATGATCCATATAGTGTAGATTATACCGTTGAGGAATACATTGATAGATTGATCGCATCCATGAAGAATCTATGTATAGGTGATTCATGTCCAGCGATAATGTTCGAGAGTGGAAGGATCATAACAGCCTTCCATAGGATAGTATTCTCGAGGGTTATAGATATTAGACCATACACAGTTGAGTGCAGGGATGGAGCTGGTTTTCCCATACTCGAAAAGATCGCTAATGCCAGAACACTCTCCGAGCTTAATAGGTATGTGAGGGAAGCACGTGAAATAATTACTCGTCTCTATAGGAGTAGTTCTTCTATGGATGTTGATCGGAGGATGATGTTTGAGGGGTTGGAGTCTTGTATAAGGAGGCTTGTATCCGAGAAATTCCATGAGCTATACGGTATCGATCCAAATATAGTCTACAATGTATCCAGCTATCCAAACTACACTCTAGAATATATTACCAGTCCATCATATAGGTTTATGGTAGAATCCTCCTTCTTCAGAGACATACCTGATCATCTACTTGTCGACCAGTATTTCCAGGTAGTTCCGGTTCAGAGGCTTAACGAATATCCTGAAGTATTAGCTGTATTGAGTGATCTAACATGCGATTCTATGGGTGAATACAATATCCACTATACACAACAACTCGATAAAGCATTATTCACGACACGTGATAAGAAGCTTATAGGTATAAAGGATAAAGTGATCAGGGTTAACGGTATCCCACTACATATTCCTAGGAGAGATGAGGAATACTATATAGTATTCTTAGAGACGGGGGCGTATCAGGATATGCTGGCTATGAATCATAATAGGATTAGACTGGAGGGTGAGATCATAATTGATTACTGTAATGGTGAAATATGTGTTAGGACTAGGAGGCTATGATGGTAAGCCGATAACGCTTTTAGCTGATACACTCCTAATCCTCGCATCAACTATCTTTCGGAGGGGTATCTTTACCGGTATTTTAACAACCACTGGGTAACTACCTGGAAACCTAGCTATACTATAGGTATCCACATGTTTCTCGACGTATAGATATCTATGTAGGGTTCCGGGCGGGAGTATTCTCTCCATCATCCTCCTATCGATCCTATCCATTATCTTAACCCTGTAATACTCGTATAGCCTATTATGCTTCCTCAACAAGTGTTTTACAGTGTTCCTATGCATCCATAATGGAGTGTTTTCGAGGACTGCAACCTTACGTATATTGATCCTCCTAACCATGTATCCCCTATCAAGTATCTTTTTGAGGTAGTCATAGTTTATCCTATATGTCTCCCTGGACTCACCGGGTAATCCGTAGAGTAGGTTAATCCCGGGGAGGAGGTGGGGTAGTCCATTCCATCCACGAATCCCTCCAATCCTATTAATTATCTCTACAACTCTGATCGTCTCATCGGGCATAGTCTTTAGATTATTCCTCTTAATAACCTCTGGATCGAATGATTCAACACCTAGAGCTGCTACATCACCCGGTGTATGGTATTTTACAATGAACTTTAAGGCTCTAATAGATTCCTCAATATGATGGATTATGGTTCCAGGGTTAACATTATCTATATGTAGGGTTCTCAGACCGGGGGCAGCAGTTCTGATTCCGTAGAAGAGCTTCTCCAATGCCTCGGGATCAGGCTTTGGATATTCATCCTCACCAACCCCTCTAGCCATATATGCTAGTATATCTGGTTGTTTACCTAGTCTGAAGTGTCTAGCCCCCCATCTATAAAGCTCCCCGATCTCTTCAACAATAGAGGTTATACTCCTCATTAGTGGTCTACCGTATCGTGGCTCTATGCAGAAGCTGCATCCACCACTGATCCATCGTGTACATCCCCTATATGTCTCGATCTCGACTATTAGATTCCATCCATAGTTCGGATGCTGTATAATGATCTTAGCTCCATACCTGAATGCCTTATCTGTTAATCTATAGTCTTCGCGGAGCCTCCAAGGCTCTGCCTTCTCCCATCCATATCTCAGTAGATCGTATAGGTAGATCTCTACGTCTCCATACACTATATCTGTGAATAAACCTCTAAACTCTCTACGTGAATAAGCCCTCCTACCACCACCATGACCAAATCCGTATCTGGCAGCCGGTCCTACGAGGATCTTATTCCTATCGTGTAGGAGGCTGGCTATATTGTATAGTTCGTTGAAGGATATTGGTCTCCCACCAATATATCTACCGGGAACCTCCGAGCCCGCTATGAATACTACTAGATCCGAAGTTTTAGCCTCATGCAGGAATTCATCCATTAGTCTTCGTGCATCATCTATGGTCCAATATCTAACATCTATATTTTTATCAACAAGCCATACAGCTCCAGCGATCAGTCTGGGATAGGTATTTATGTATGGTGGAACACCCAGCCCAGCCGGTTCATCAGTGTATCCATCAAGTATTACTATTTTCGAGAACATATCCTAAATACCCAGTATATCTATCATATAATGGCGTATTTACTATCCTTCAATCTCTTCTCCAGATACAACCCATCTCTGAAGTATTTTTGAAACACCTTTTCTAATAAATTTCCTAGTCCACGGCGATAATGTATATACTATCGGGATATATATGGATAATGATAAAACGATTATAGCAATTATTATGGGGTAATCTATAGATATTCTCCTTATAATATAATTATTAAGGCCTGTTAACACAGCTACAACAAATATTGAAAGGATGCCAATTAGTGATACAATAGCTTCTCTAAAGGGTATATTATAATTAATGAATCTCTTCGATCTCTTATAGAGAATATATATTCCTACGATATAAAACACTATTGAAGATATAGGGAATACAATGAGTATATTAGGGTCTTCCACATAAGTATAGGTATATAATAATAAAAACAGTATTGCTCCAACTATAAACTTTGACGCAGTTATTATAAGTATTGTTAAACCATTTTTAAACATAATGCTTTTCCTTAAACTAAGACCCGATTTAACAAGATCTGTCCGATCACTTGATGACCCTATCACGGCAAAGACATTCATCATTATTTCCATTAATGGAACAAAAGAATATAATACGAATAAGGGAATGGCATTTAAATAAACTATATTGAATAAACTAATTATTGGCTTAGCAAAAACTACTAAGACCCCTATCATATATATCAGTATGATAAAGGTTATACGCAATACATCTTCAACATCTCTTCTATTAGGTCTTCGTAGAAGACTTGGTGATAAACTCCTTACTAACGAAATTCCTCCACCACTTATGAACCTTCTAGTAATACCCGCGATACCCAGATAAGCTGGGTAAACTGGTGACAAGGATACAAGCCCTGTTATAAGTTTTTCTCCTGACCCCCTTATCTGCCTAGTTATTATACCTGTTAATGGAATATATGAGTTCTTTATAAAGAGTTTGAGGGCATCAATGTATATTCCAAATCCTATTCTAGGTACCTTATTGGTTATTAAGTAGTATATTAGTATAGAGTATGCCGCAATATTTGCTAAGAGGACTGCAATCAATGCACCAAGTAGCTCTAATCTATAGTAATAGACAAATATTAGTGCTGAGAAGAAACGTATTGTATCCATAAATATACTAGAATAACCTAATACATAGGGTCTATAAGCTAATATAATGCTTGAATATGATGCGTAGAGTATTGAGAAAAACCCAGTTAAACCAGTCATCAATAATACTATTTGTAGATTATATTTTTCAGCAACCCCTATGAAGGGAAGAGATAGGGTTGCCCCTACTATTAATATCGCGGATATGATCGAGTATATATGTGTAAGTGTGTATCCAGTGATAACTACTCTATTCACACCTAGACGAGCATAGTTCCTATATGTCCACATCATCCAGAAGCTTATAAACGGTGTGAATAAACCATATATTGCGAAGAGTGTTGTAAATAAACCATATTCTTCAACACTAAGTCTACGGATAACAATTGTTGAGAAACCTATAGAGACAACCAGTCTATATAGGAAAGATGCATAGTTGATCAGAGTTGAGTATCGAACCCTTAAGCGTGGATGGGTTACTGTAGATCCCATCTATTTCACCAAGATAACCAATGCACTCCCTACCCGGAGAATAAGTATTGCGTAGTAATATGAATATGATTCCCCATTGAGTAATAATAGTTTAATGGCTAAAAAATAGTATTACTTATTACTTCTTCTCAGATTTCTCCGAAACCTCTATGGATGCTTTAGATGCCTCCCTCCATGCTAGACGTGTATAGTAGAAGACTAGGGGTATTAGTACTAGCGCGAAAGCTATCGATAAACCTATAGCTAATACCCTTACAACATCCGTTGTTCCCGGGAACTGTGAGAATATACCGCTGATACCGATCAGGACAAATATTATGACTATCAACGACTCTATAAATGGTACAAGTCTCCTATACGATTCATAGGCTGCAGATATTATCTCAGCAACTATATCCGCTACATATATGCCGGATACGATCACTATAACGCCTATTATTAATGGATAGACGAATGTACCCTGAAGCTGCATAATGTTTAATGCTATGGTCACTATCACGGCTAATAGTCCTAGTAGTATTAGGTTTTCGGCTAGATCGGCTAACCTAGTATACTTCTCTTTAAACGTATCGTGTAGGAACTTACCTATATACCTAGCCAGTGCTACGACGAGTATTAATCCGAGCGTTAGTAGTGCTATTCCACCTATAAGTTTTGGTAGGTATACTGCTATATCATATACTAGTCTACCGGTATAGTCTCCAAGATTCAATACACCTACAGCTGCTACAACTGATACTGCTATTATGAATGCCTTAGTTAATCCGCCTATGAGCCCCGATAGGTCTATTTTAAGCTCCTTCAAACTCTTACCAAGCTCCGTTGCTTCGAGGGGTTTCTCAACAATTGCATCTATGATCTTATTAACGATCTTACCGATCGCGTCGCCTACAACATATCCTACAAACAGTATTATCGATGCCCCTATGAATCCAGGTGCTGCAGCTATTAGGTAGTTTAAGAGTGCATCGTAGTTAAACATAACCTTAACAGCCAATCCAACAACAAATATCGATAATGCTAGTGCTAATATGTCGTAGATCAACGTTATAGCTAATTCATGCTCCTTACCCATAGCCCCTCCGAAGAAGTTGGCAGTGTATTCAGCGAGCATTATCGATATCGGTATACCTATGGCTAAGATAGTTATACCGGCTACAATGTTCAGTATTGCAATAGCTATATCGCGGATCAACTGAATGGTTGTGCCCGGTAGTTGCAGGACATCTATCGCTGCAACGATCGACACCATGATCACTAGGACCATTAATAGGTCTCCGATAAGCCTTCCAAGATCAACACCTCTCTCCTTAAAGCTCTTACCGATCTTTGTCTTCTCCATAGGTTTCTCCAACAATTTGTTTAGTGCTACAGTTGTGGCATTCTTTACTACAAGCCCGACTAGATATCCTATGATGACTATAATTATAGCAGCAATTATATTAGGCAAATATTTTATGATGCTTGTCAGAGCTTCATTGAAAGCTCTAGTAATGTTATCCAAGCCGTTAGCCATATACATCCCCTCTATAATCTATCCCTTACTAGTACCTATTGGTGTTAGGGAAAATAAAAATGTTTTCAAAGAAATTTTATTATTTTTAAAGATCTTTAATACTGTTATATATAGCGCATTATGTATATGAATATTTAATATGTTGGATGAATAGCTATAATAATATATGGTGATTTATGATATGTTGGGGAGAATATGTATCTGTCAAAATTCTTCCTACATAATAGGGTTAACATGATATATCTGTTTACGGCTTTAGCTATTTCGATGATAATTGTCTCAAGCTTTGCATCATCAATAATATATGTCTACAAGATCACAAATTCCACAGTCAAGAATAGAGGATATCGTTTAATAATATGCTTAAGCAGTATTGGAGGGAAAGGTATAGATGAATTAAACACTACGAGAAATATAATCAGTCAAAGCATAAGGTATGAGAAAATACTGATACTATATCTATCATTACTCCTACCGGAGAAGGGAAAGATAAGCATAAATAATACTATGATCGAAAAAATCGCACTATTCTACCTATACATACCTGGTTTGAAGCATAAATACATAGAATATATAGGGAAACAAAAAGGTTTATCGGTAAGATCCGGACATAATACTTTATCGATCGATAAATACTATAGTTTTAGCGGTCTCCTATTCACACCTAAAACAAGTAATAGATACTATATTCTTTTCATAAGGGAGATAAAAGATACCATACTGGCAAAATACAAAGTTTCGGGTTTCGAACCATATTATCTACATCAACAGATCATAAATATTGTAAATCCAAACTACCTATATTCGAGGCATGATGTTAGTAATATAATCATATTGTATACGGGTGATATAGGGGATATTGTCAGACTCGACAAGTATAAGTCGATGAATAGTATAAGGGGTTATTCACAGACCAGCGTATTCGACATAACACCTCTAGGTAAACAATATAGAGTGCTCGAATACTCGAGTATGTTTATAGCTGTTATATGGCCGCGTATAGATGAATATTTATATCCCTACAGCATCTCCCTGTCTAGGCAGAAGATCCTTAGCTCGATCGATAACATCTATAATAATGCTGCAGATAGCGGCTTCAAACCCGGATTGATCGATTCAGCGATCTACGATATCGTGGATTCTCTACGGGGTCTTGAATTCATTGTCCGGATATCGATAATTGCCTCCCTCTTACCAGTATTTGCTATCGTGTGGATAACGGGTTCCGTTATTTCCCCAATAATTATAGCTCCGGTTAAGAAATTATTAGCCCTCCTCCGTCTTAGAGGGTTTCCTTTGAAGACGATCTTTATACGTTATATCTACATGGTTATAATATACCTAGTTATCGGGGCTTTCATAGGATTTATACTAGGATTTCTAATAGTTAAACCCTTCACGTATGGAGATAAAATATTCTACTCGGTATTTACTGGATTGTTCGATCCACTTACTATAGTGTTAGTTGTTTTTATGATACTGGTATTAGTGATCTCAGCCATTATTAAGAGTTATCATACTATGAAGAATATATCTCCGATGGAGTTTTTCAGTAAATACCTATATTTTTCCCCGATGGAGAAGAGGGGTGGTTTGGATAAGGTATTGGCATTTATGATCATCCTCTCAATATATTTCCTAGTGAGAATATTTAACCTAGTTAACCCGTATAAATTGTCAATATATGCTGGTGGTTCAGTTCTCCTCTCGATCGTTCTAGCACTACTCTATATATTAGAACCCGTAGTCATGTTCTTTGGGCCGGTCATATTCATATATACGATCGCTCGTCTCTACACTTCTTATCCCAGGCTTTTAAGCTCATCTATATCCCTAATAGCTGGAGCCATTATTCGTGGTATGAGGGGTTTAGTGTATAGGATTATGGAGTTTAGGATCGATCGTGTATCATTGTCGATCATAGCTTACAGCTTCTCGCTGAGCTTAATATTATTAGGATTGATAAGCTCGGCTAGTATGACTCCATTATTCAACAACTTGAAACATGCATCAACTGGTGGGGTAGATTATGTTGCTTATACATATCTGGTTTTGAACCATGATGTTGATCTAGAAGAGTATGGCAATAAAATAACTGGTTCGGTATCTCGGTTGATAAATGGGAGCTATATATACGCTTATCTATATCTAGGTGAAACACCATCTCCGAAGTATTCTATCAGGAGGGGTGTGTTAACCGTTAATAATACTAGGATCGGTTATGGATCGAGTATTTTAGCCGATAATATGACAATATCATACATACTATTCATACCAAGGGGTTTCGGTAACATAGTCTATTATGGGTCGAACATGTTCCATGATAATGGAGAAATAAATAATAACTTAGTCATAGTTAATAGTCCTAGACGTATGGAGAGGGTGACTATATACTCTCTAGAAGGGGGTGCTAGGAGGGAGCTGGCGAATGTAGAACCTATATATGCTCGAAACCTTCCATGCCCCCTATGCTTCTATCTAACAGCTCGAGACCTTACGGGTGGTTTTAGTATTGATACCGCCGAGTATGCTCCTAATAGTGTAATCTATATAGTATACCCCTCTAATCCAGGTATTATAGCCCCTCTCAGAACGTATAGGTTATTCGTTGGTTCATCGAATAATAGTAGGAGTGTATTTGTCTTCTATCTCTTCATACGTGGAAGTATAGATGATGCCGGGTTAAGGTATAGGGGGTTTAGGATCGTAGCTTTGAAGAGTTATTCCAACAATATAGATAACACCGCTGAATATTTTAGGATGAGCTTCAACGTCAATACCGTTACCGGGTTATCCCTATATGTCTACTCTCTCATAATACTTGTTGAATCGGTCTATACGATAGT
The DNA here is from genome assembly GCA_027028545.1 of Desulfurococcales archaeon. Taxonomy (GTDB): domain Archaea; phylum Thermoproteota; class Thermoprotei_A; order Sulfolobales; family Desulfurococcaceae; genus JALVIT01. The sequence continues at coordinate 8,817 of JALVIT010000231.1, read as the reverse complement.
GTATGAGGATAAATCGATGTATGCATTATTGCATAGTAGGGGTTTATCCCGTAGATTCATTGCTAGGATCATATTATCCATAGCCCTCTCACTAGCGATTATAAGCCTGGTTCCAGGAATATTTCTTGGGTTGATCATGGTTTACAGTCTACCGGGTACAGTTCTATACACTTTGCCAGTTGTTGCCGAGAAAATGGTGAGGTATTATGGTATAGTATACACGGTATCCTATCCCTTTCAAACAATCATTTTGGTAATCATTTTGGTGTTTCTACCCCTACTATTTCTGCTTGTCGAATCCGTACTCCTATACAAATGGATTATATCTAGGAGGATAGAGGTTTTGAGGGGGAGGCTGGTCTAAGATGTTACTCGACAGATGTGACCCCGGTAGGATAGGTGTTGAGGGGTTTAGTAATGGTGGTGTAGGGGTTAAGCTTAGGAGGATCTATAAGGTTTATAGAGTATATGCTGGTGTGGAGGTTCAAGCCCTTAAAGGAATAGATCTAGATATTAGTAGTGGTGGATTCTACATAGTTATGGGTCCATCAGGGTCGGGTAAGACCACTCTACTAAACATTATTGGAGGGGTTGAACATCCTACAGCCGGACAGGTATTCGTAGATGATGAACTACTTAACGAGTATAGTGAGAAGATGCTTGAGAGGTATCGTCTATGTATTGTGGGATATGTCTTCCAATCATACAACCTAGTACCAGTATTAAACGCTGTTGAGAACGTTGTATTACCAATGGCTATGTATGGTATTGATCGCAGGAGACGTGTTAGGAGGGCTAAATGGCTCCTCAAAAAACTAGGATTAGAGAAGAGGATGTATCACAGACCACATGAGCTGAGCGGTGGGGAGCAGCAGAGGATTGCTATAGCTGTTGCATTAGCAAATGATCCATCGTTGATCTTGGCCGATGAACCGACAGCCGAGCTCGACCATGAGAATGCGGTTAAGGTTATAGAAATACTGTCTAGCCTCAGTAGAAAATATGGTAAAACAGTTGTTGTATCAACACATGATCCAAGAATTATAGGTGAGGCTAATAGAGTAGTGTTATTAGAGGATGGATCTATAAGGGGGATACATAGACCCGGAGAAATCATAGGTTATAGATATAAAGCTATGGATCTAGAATCTCTAAAGAAATATATTGTGGAGAAGATTAAGGAATACTATGATGAACTAGACAAGCTAATAGATGCTTATCGGGAAGGTAGAGTTGGATTTAGAGATTTTGATAAGGAGTATAGAAGGATAGCGTCAATGATCACCACCCTTGAAGCAATGATGAAATTTATAGAGGGGGGATGAACTATATGATACCCCTACTCCTCAACTGATCATATATTGAATCGACTATCCTAGGTCCGAAGCCGGGGAGTTTTAGGAGCTTCTCCCTTGGGGTTTTAGCTAGGTCTTTCAGGGTTCTTATACCATTATTGATCAGTGTCCGGGCTCTAACTCTACCAATACCTTCAAGCTCTACCAGTTGTAATGCATCCTCCCTCACACCATACTCGAGCCTCATGCTTAGCTTTTCAAGCTCCCTGCTCAGCCTGTGTAGTCCCAGCGTTTTGGCTATGTGGCTTAGAGAACCGCTTATCCATGATGCAGTATCTCTAGCTGAGTATATGTCTCCAGGACCTACACCGTATTCCTCGGATATATCGTCCTCCTTCAACTCATTTATCCAGTCACTAAGCATTTTTGCATGCACATATCCCTGCAGCCATACATAGTAATACTCGTATTCTTCTAATCTATCCGGCTCCGGTATTACTCCGTCTTCAGCTAGGCTTCTAGCCTCCCATTCATATTTCTCGATGAGCTTAAATGGTATGTATGGTCTACTCCTCCTATAGTCTGGTGTCATCGTTATGATGTGTAGTATCCATAATACCCCTGGAAGCCCGTTCACCGGTAGGTTTTCTCTAAATATTTTAACGGATAATGGGTCTAGATATGTTACTGTAGTCGTCCTCCCTAGACTGGTTGCCTGTAGTCTTCCCCTACTCCATGTTACCATATCCCATTCAGCCAGTGATCTAATGATATCCTCCAACCTATACTTTAACCCGTGTATGCTTCCATATTGTCTATGGAATAGTGTTTTGGAGAACACTTTTATTATTTCATCTATGGTATTAGCCCTCCCAGTAGCTATTAGTGATAATACATGTATCCTTAGGCTTCGATCGCTTCCAAGCGCGCTTATTACCGGTTCAAGCCTACCCCTAACGTATTTTAAGCCTTCATTAAGGCTTGAAGCATCATATATTACAGCTTCGCCGTATGGATCGTATTGTGGTCTACCAGCTCTACCAGCCATCTGTTTATATTCGAAGACCGGAATACCCCTCATACGCCTACTTCTAGGATCATACCTCTTAGTAAACACCAGAACCCTCCTAGCTGGTAGATTAACACCTGCAGCTAGGGTTGGTGTTGCAAATACAGCTCTAATAACCCTATCCCTAAAACCCTTCTCAACAACTCTACGGGCTACACTACTCAGCCCCGCATGATGATAGGCTACCCCATGCCTTATCAGGTATGATAGTGTCTCCCTCTCATTCCTACTCGGCGAATCCTTCAACATCTCTATAAGCTCCCCCATCCTACCCCTATCGATCATGTGTGCTAGCAGCTTCATATGGTCGGCTAATGATAATGCCCATTCCTCGGTCTTCCTCCTATTATTAACGAATACTAGAACCTGCATCCCCCTCTCAATACTCTGCAATGCTATACTCAATGCTGGATGACCAAGCCTATGCCTAACACCCTCCCTCACACCATTATGGTAGAATACTATGGTTTTCGTCCTCCTATCATAAACCCCCTCAATAAGCCCTACGGGTCTCCACGGCAGATCTACTAGCTCAGCTCTAAGCCATTCAGCCAGTTCATGTGGATTACCTATTGTAGCCGATAAGCCAACGATCTGTATATCATCCTCTAATAGTCTGGCCAGGATCATCTCTAATACAGGGCCCCTTTCAGGATCACCTATTAGGTGTAGTTCATCTACAACTACACAGCCGATCCTCTTGATCCATGAGGGGTTTAGTCTTAGCAGGCTGTCGAATCTCTCATATGTAGCGACTATTATATCGTATCTTCCAAGGTATTCTCCGGGTGATTCATAGTCTCCAGTGCTTATACCGATCCTTAATCCAAGCTTCTCCCAGATCTTGAATTCCTCGTATTTCTCACTGGCTAAAGCCCTTAATGGTACTAGGTATACGCCTATCTCCCTCCTTAGTATATGTCTTATTAGTGCTAGCTCTCCTATCAATGTCTTACCGCTAGCTGTTGGAGCTGTTGCGACAATATTTCTATTCTCCAATAGACCCTTCTCGATTGCTAGGGATTGTATCGGGTTTAACTCCTTAATCCCCCTATCCAGTAATATATCAACTACTTTCCGGGGAAACCCGTATTCTTCAAGCTTCTCAACATTGATCTTCTTCAAGCAACCACCGAGTTCAGCATTCAGCCTATCCCATATATAGGGTTTAGAGGGTTTAATAAGTGGACTATTAATTACTCTCTACATATTAGATAGGGGTGTATAGTGATATGTCTCGGAGAATATTTCATAGGCTTCTAGATATTGATAGGGTTGAGTCAGAGATCTCGAAGTATATTAAGTTGAAGCCTCTCGGCGTTGAATACGTTGATCTTTTGGATGCCTATGGTAGGGTTTTGGCTGAAGACATTTATTCACCGATAGATCACCCTCCATTCGACCGGAGCACGGTTGATGGATATGCTGTTAGAAGCATTGATGTAGCAGGTGCAGATGATCTACATCCGGTGAGGTTAAAGATTAAGGGATCAGTAGAGGTAGGAGTTTACCCAGATATAAGCGTGGGAGAGGGTGAAGCTGTAGAAATAGCTACGGGGGCGATGATACCTAGGGGGGCTGATAGTGTAGTAATGGTTGAATACACTAGGAGGAGTGGAGAATATGTGGATGTGTATAGGAGCACATACCCCGGCGAAAACATAACTACGGGTGGGAGCGATATCAGTAGAGGCGATCTAGTGTTACTGGAGGGGACAATACTTACCGAGAGGGAGATCGGATTCCTAGCGGGAATGGGATACAACCGTGTAAAAGTATATGTTAAGCCTCGAATAGCTGTATACTCCACCGGAAACGAAATTATAGAACCAGGAGAAGAACTACCTCCGGGTAAAGTATATGATGTAAATGGATACCTGGTGACAAATATGCTTAGAAGTATTGGAGCACATGCAGAGTATAAGGGCCTCCTACCGGATGATTATGAGACAGTATATGATAGGCTGAAGAAGGATCTAGAAGTATACGATGTAATCATAACCAGTGGAGGGACTAGTGCAGGGCTTGGAGACCTAATATATAGGGTATTCAACGATCTAGGCGAGCCTGGAGTTATTATACATGGGTTAAAGGTTAAACCAGGTAAACCAACGGTCTTTGCAATAGCCTATAATAAGCTATTGATCGGGCTTCCCGGATTCCCCCTATCATGCTATATGATCTCCCATAAAGTTGTTAAACCATTAATAATGAAGATCACGGGATACGAGCCTAGGGAGAGGACCAGGTTAGAGGTTAGAATACCTATTAGGATTAGGAAACCACTGGGTAAAACATGGCTTATACCGGTAGCACTGGTTGAGACTAATAAGGGATATACAGCCTATCCAGTATCTATGAGGAGTGGTAGTATATCACCACTAGTTTATGCTGATGGATACATAGCACTACCCGGTAACACTGATCTTGTTGATGCGGATACACCTGTCATAGCTGAACTATTCAGGGATCTAGAGAGCGTACCAAGGCTAAACATTATCGGTAGCAGCGACTACCTACTATATAGGATAGTTGTAAAGCTTGGAATAGCATCCCATACAAGGATAATACCTGTAGGTAGTATGGGTGGATGGCAGGCGGTTAGAAGGGGGGAGGCAGACATAGCGCCAACACACCTACTGGATCCAGAGACTAACGAGTATAACACACCCTTCCTAGATAAATACGGTCTAGGGGGGAGAGCATATATAGTTAGAGGGTATGATCGAAGGATAGGGATCGTTGTTGCAAAGGGTAATCCTAAGAATATCAGTGGGATAAGGGATTTCCTTAGAGAAGACGTTATCATCGTTAATAGGACTAAGGGTTCAGGAATAAGAGTCTATTTAGATACTAGGCTCAGAGAGATCGTTGCTGAAGAGGGTAGGTCATTCGATGAAGTAGTTAAGGGGATCAATGGGTATCTATATGAGGTTAAAACACATACAGCCGTAGCAGCTGCAGTAGCACATGGTAGAGCCGATGCAGGGATCGCTACTGAAATAGCTGCTAAACTATACGATCTAGACTTCATACCATTAACATGGGAGAAATACGATTTCCTAGTGTTGAAGGATAGATTAGAGAAGGAGCATGTTAAGAGATTCATCGAAGGATTAAAGAGGGGAGATATAAGAGAGCTAATAGATTCAACACCGGGATACAGGGCTCCACAGAATATGGGGGAGTTTATAGGTTAAACACCAGCTGTACTAGGTATGCCTATTATCCTCGATTTTATCCTCTTATGGATAATCCTATGATCAGCTGTATGTGTATCAAATGCTTGGTTATATGTATATATTACGTATGGGAATACAAGTAGTATTGTTAAAGGAATTAATGAACTGATCAATTTAATAGTTGACCTCTTAACAACTACTATATCAACTTCATACTCTATATTAAGCATCCCATATATCTTCATAAACACACCCTTCTCAACAAGCATATGCTTATGGAATACTTCCAGAGACATATATAGGTAGAAGGCTATGATCACCATAAATGAGATGAGACAAACAATATTAATGAATAATACATCAGACAATAATGATAGTAAACCAACTGCTAGAGCTAATAATGAATACTCTATTCTCAACCTCCTAGTTAGAGATATCTTTTCTATATCTTCATCAATACCTTCCATCCCGGTGTTTTTTAATATATCGTTTAGATGTGATAAATAATATGTTACATAGTCTATATGCCTATAGATCGTATAGATCACTAGAATCGTTATTGCATATATAGTTGAATATCCTACTAAGCCTGATACTAGATATAATACTTCAACATATATTATATCTCGATCAATAGATCCTATTAGGATCGCTAACCATATCATTAGGAATGTAAGCCCTATAACTATATACAAAATATTTATGGGTTTAAATGTATTCATATCTCTAGCTATAATATCCAAACCCCTAATTAAATGCTTAATCTCCTCCCTCTCCAAAAACCTTTACCTCTCCCCTTTTAGGAGTTTATCAACCTTGTATAAATACCTACTAGTTTTAACTGCATCGGTTGAAACGTTGTATATTTTCCCATGATATATTATATAGTGTCTACGACTAATATTCCTATACCTCCCGATCTTAAACACTTCCTCAACCATCCAGTGGAGCTGGGTGCAATGCATACTCCCATCAACAGTTAACACTGAAACCTCTTCATAATCCCCTCGTGCTAGTATTCCCAATAGTTTGAATCCAACCATATTTACATGTTCCGCCTCGAGGCATACGCTGAGTATCCCGTATTCATTCTGTGGGAACTTCTCTAGGATCTCAGGATGTTCTATCTCAACACATCTACCAATTATCAATAGTTTCCTTTTATCCCTGAAAATCCTCGATCTAGCATTCACATCTATTAGTCTCGGGATCCTATACATATTTTCAACCCTCCTTGGTAGTAAAGAATATTATGATCAAGAACATATATTATATTTGGTGTAGGGTATGCCCGAGGTTAGGACTGGACCTATAAGGGTTAGTGGTTATGCAATCAAGCTTCGCAGAGTTGTTAATGCTGCTCTAAGGGATTATTATAAGAAGAAGATCCTAAATGCTAAGGATATCAATAAGCTAATAAGCGATCTAAACGCTACAATATATAATATACTAGTCGAGAAGTTTGAAGTTCCAAAGGATGCCGTTGTAAATATTGTGTTGCAATATGAGGTTGAGGATGGTAGGTTTGTTATTAAGGATATTAAGGTAGAAGTATTCGATCTAAACGAGATACTAACTAGGAATACAACCCTAGAAGTTAAGAAGGTGCTAGGTATAGGGCAGTAGTCTTAGACAGTTATGGATTGATCAAATTGTCAGAAATCATAGTTGGTATATTACAGGAGGAGTATGGCGTAGACCCTAGTTTAAACTTTGAGAAATCTAAAAGACTTATTATGAAGGGGTTTAGAGAGGCGGATATAATAATTTTACCAGAATATAGTATGATAAATTTACTCGGAGGATTAACACCTCAACAAGTGTATGAGAGGGCTGAAACCTTAGAGGATAGTATATATATTTCCAGGTTTTCGGATCTAGCGGCTGATCTAGGGGCCCCCCTACTCATACACTTCATAGAGAGATCGGATAATCCGCCGAAAACATATAGTTCGAGCATAGCTATAGAGCCTAGCGGTAAAATATATAGGGTCTATCGTAAGATACACTTATTCGATGCATACGGCTATAGAGAATCCGAATACCTAATAGCCGGTAAGGAGCTATCTAAAACGCTGGCTATAAAGGATTTCAAGCTAAACGTAGCGATCTGCTACGATCTAAGATTTCCAGAACTCTTTAGAACATATGCATTGAACGGAGCACACGGAGTACTAGTACATGCTGGATGGGTTCGTGGACCATTTAAGGAGGAGGTTCTAGATATACTGGCTAAATCGAGAAGCCATGAAAACACTATGTATCTAGTGGTGGCAAACCATACTGGTAAACAATATACTGGTAGGAGCGGAGTATATAATCCATATGGATACAAGGAGCTTGACTTAGGAGTTAAGCCGGGCTATATGGAACACCCCCTACACGGGTATATTGTTGAGGAGGCGCGGAGAAATATACCCGTCCTCAAGCATAGTGAGCAGAAATGGGAGATAGGGTTTAAATTTTTCAGTAAATAATGGCATGTATTCATATAAATACTCGAAAACATAATGTCCTTATAGTATATATTTAACCTAAACCCGGTATTACAATAATTATTGGGGTTGAACGGTATGTCTTCAAGTATTTCCTTAAAAATATTGGTATCTCTAGTATTTGTATTGATCATATTATCATCAGCATCAATAAATAATGGTCTAGGAAATATCAATCCATCATTACCAACCCCTCCAACAATTGATGGGTATCCACAGGATTGGCCGACATATACCAGTTCCCATCCACATGTAGTGGTTGACGGCTTGGTTAATGACTGGTATACTGAAGTCTATCCTATTAGCGATTATAGGGTTTTCAGAAATGTAACGACTAGTAATAACCCATATGATCCATACTATGTATGGGATTATGGGAATGGTAATAAATACCTATACTACCATGGAGAATTCATATGGTTCGATGCATTAGATGACCAGAATGGAACGACAGCCGCTTATACAGATATAACGGAGCTTAGGGTTACCAGTAATGAATCCCATCTATTAATGCTTGTCAGGTTTAGGGATCTGGGTATTCTTGGAGGAGGTATCACGAATCCCAGTGTAGCTATAGTGATAGCATTAGATACCGATATGAATTATAGGAATGGTAATAGGACGTTAGCCGATGGTAAAACCCTTACATCACCCTATGCACCATGGGATTATGAGGTCTTAATAGATCTATCTAACCCTGATGTTTCAAGCGGTAAACCAATATATGGTGATGGAGTAGCGGTTGATGTCGGCGGTTCCCCCCTCGATATCTATAA
>JALVIT010000230.1 GCA_027028545.1 Desulfurococcales archaeon | reverse complement strand
GATTCATAGGTAGCCATCTAGTAGATAGACTTGTATCTAATGGATGGGATGTAGTCATAATCGACAACTTTAGCTCGGGTAGGAGGGAGTTCATATCACACCATATAGGTAACCCACATGTAAGGATAGCCGAGATCGATCTGAAGGATAGAGAGGGGGTTGAGGGTTTCGAGGAGTTTAGGGATGCCGATATAGTATTCCATTACGCCGCAAACCCTGAGGTTAGGGTTAGCTCAACAAACCCCAGAATACACTTCAATGAGAACATTCTGGCAACGTTCAACCTCTTAGAGGCTTTGAGGAAGTATGATGTGGATAAGCTGGTATTTGCATCATCAAGCTCCGTATATGGTGATCCACCTGAAATACCCGTCGATGAGAATGCCCCGATAAGACCAGTATCAGTATATGGTGCTAGTAAAGCTGCATGTGAAGCCATAATGCACTCCTACAGTATACTATATGGGATCAAGACCGTGATACTCCGATATGCAAACGTTGTTGGTCCAAGGCTTAGACACGGAGTAATACACGACCTACTACTCAAACTCGAGAAAAACCCCTATGAGCTAGAGGTATTAGGGGATGGAACACAGACCAGAAGCTACATATACATAACCGACACCATAGACGCAACACTACTAGCAGCCGAGAAGACAAAGAACAACTACGAAATATACAATGTTGGATCAAAAGACTGGATAACCGTAAAAGATATAGTAAAAGCGATACTAGAGGAACTAGGGCTGAGAAATGTAAAGATCAAATACAAGCCGATACTACACGGAGTAGGATGGCCCGGAGATGTCAAAAGGATAGCACTAGATATATCGAAGATCGAGAAACTAGGATTTAAGCCTAAATATAATAGTATAGAAGCTGTAAGACTAACCACTAGAAGCCTTATCAAGGAGCTAAACATAACTGTTGGAGGATAGATCATAATACATATATACCTCCATAAACAAATATTTCTTTAGGGAGATTTAATGCCTAACCTATATAACATGGCAGTATATTCTTTGATCATATTATTAATCCTACCATCGATCTATTTATCATATACAATATACGGTGTAAGAATAGATGTTGGAGGCTTCACGACACCACTCCCAGCTGTATTAGGACTTGTATTAAATAAGAGCATGGTCGACAAAATACTGGAGAGGATAGAATTAACCCTCAACGATATAGTTCTCCAATATAAATACATATACTTCATATATCCCGTTACTAGGATCTACATAGATAATAGGGTGTATTTAGGAAGTAATACTACGGAGGAGGTTTATGGAGAATTCAATACAGGGTCATCTGAAAACACTTCTAGAATGGATCTAGGATTAACATTATATAAACCTCAAAACAACACATTGATAATAATTGGTACGAAGCATAAGCTAAGTAGTATATACCCAGCAAATAAATGCTGCAAACCACCAATAGCGCTCTATATGAATGGTAGAATATATCGGAACTTTAAAGTAATCCTACCCATACCGCATTCAATAATGGATATATCACCATCTACGGCATCATTCATAATGATCATTAAGATAACCAGTAAGAAATATGTGAGAGAGGATCTAATCTCAACGTTCAGAACAAGTGTTGAGAAATCCGAGAAGGAGGTGGAGGAGGTAAAGGATAAACCATGGATAGAAGTTGAAGCTCCGAGAAAGCCGGCAAAAATAATCTATGTAAAGAATTGGCCCATACTCTATACTCCGAAACACTATATATGTATGATAACCAATAACGACTCCTTCAAAGGAATACTAGGTATTAAACCATGCATAATTTATGGAGCTCATTCACAGACAGGAATAAAGAACTTATGGATCGAGATACAAACCTATTTAGATGAGGATCAACTGATTAATCAATGGAGGATATTGGTCGATAAATTAGGATAAAACATACATTAATACATGGGGTGGGGTATATATTGGATAATTCCATTAAGGATCGGGGTATTGGTAAAAGATTGTTATTACTGATAGTAATATTAACATTAATCATATTTATGATCCATTTAGCTACATTAATAATACTAATAAGCATAAATAATCAACTAATAGAGATCCCCCTTCTAGGTATAAGTGGTAGGAGCGCTGTAATATTGTTCTATATAACTCTCGTATTGACGGATATACTTATCCTTATAATACTGATTGGAACACGTGCGTTCCCGGAGAGACTTGTGACTAAGGGGATAATATTATTGATCACATCGATCTATACCTTAAACCTACCATTACTAGCATCATTACTCCTCCTATGG
>JALVIT010000229.1 GCA_027028545.1 Desulfurococcales archaeon | reverse complement strand
TGCAGTATATGAGTCTAAAACCATTATTGATACACCGGTGATAATTGGGGTTAGACTAACGTTTTCTAGTGATTAATGATATGGTATATTAATTTTACTAGCATAGTATAAATTAATGATGCATGTTATGGATGCATTCAATTAATAGGTTCATCAGAGTATTTAAAGACTCTATGGTGATCCCGTATTGATCCGTATAATTGTTCTAGATGATAACGAACCATCTCCGGGATTGCTTAATGAGTGGGGATGGAGTGTATATATTGAATATGATGGTTTGAGGATGTTGTTTGATGCTGATAGTGATCCTAGGGTTTTAGAGCATAACTCCTATAGGTTGGGTGTAGATCTGTCAAGGCTTGATCTAGCCTTCCTAAGCCATAGGCATGGTGATCATAGTGGTGGATTCTCATATGTCTCGAGGGTTAGACCGGGACTTAAAACATATGTTACACCGGATGCTGTAGAGGTCCTCAAGAACTTTGATCTCAATATAATACCAGTCTATGAAGCATCGCTAATAGCTGAAAATGTTTGGAGTACGGGACCCCTAGATGCAGGATCCCTCCTAGAACACGGCATGGCTATAAGGGATCATGAGCATGGAGTGATAGTATTTGTTGGATGTAGCCATCCAGGGGTTGACCGTATAGCTTTGAAGGCTAGAGAGGTTGCAGGTGATAAAGTATACATGGTTATAGGTGGATTCCACAATCCAAACAGGGAAGTCCTAGACAACCTAGCTGAAATATCGGAATACATATGTCCAACACACTGCAGCGGGTGGAGGGCTAAAAAATACATAAAGAGGAAATATAGGGAGAAATACTGTAAAGCTAGAACGGGTAGCGTAATAGAGCTACGGGAAAAAACAGTAACAATACGGTATTAACCGGGAATAATGCTAATAACCGTAAAATAAAGACAATAATAGGAAGAAACAGGGCCCGTAGCCTAGCCCGGATCAGGGCGCCGGCCTTCGGAGCCGGAGACCCCGGGTTCAAATCCCGGCGGGCCCGCTACATAAATAATTTTCGTCAAAGCTAGGCTTTTATGGAGAGGGGTGTAACCTAAGAGCTTAGAGTTCGCTGGAGAGAGTTCATATTTAATGATAACCATATTATGGAGCTAAATCCGGAGTAGTTAACAGTTAAGAGGCAGATAGAAATAATCATAAACTTGTCGAAATCGAATAACGATGATAAAGAATTAATATTATCAAAACAATGCTAAAAACTAGCGATGTTATAATTTTTAATAAACCGCAAAACCGACTGGAAATTGCCCCTCTTTCACCCCTTCACCATTGGCCTTTAAATAAATATACATACTTATGTAGTTGTAGTAATATTGCCTTCACGCATACCAGATAGAGGATGATTTCTTATTAGAGCATTTCCTGTCTGTCAATAACTTTTGAGATATTTTATTTTAGGAAGAGTTAAGAGGCTTTATGAATAATAGTGTAAGTGTGGTGGAGGATTATGTTCGATGGTGCTGTGAGGTTTCGTATATCTAAGAGTGCTATAGAGAAATTATTTGGTTCTAAGAAAACTAATGTATCTAAGGGTATCGAGGAAGTGCTTGAGAAGTACTCGGAGAAGGTTAGGGAGGATGTTTTAGCGGAGTTTCTAAAGGAGAGGAGGTAGCCTAAAGGAATGAACTTAATAGTTGACGTATCCGTCTTCATTGATAGAATTTTCATATATGATGAGAAACGTAGTAACAGGGCACGTAACCTATTCAAGTTCATTGATGAAAAAGGCTTCAATATTTTTGAACCACAAGTATTTGGTATAGAGCTTGTATCACAGCTGGTTCGAAGGAAACCTCAGGCTATAGCTAGGAAACTATATGATGAAATAATGGATAAGATTATCATTGTTGATGATATCGAGTATGATCTACTCCTAGATATTGCTATATCAACCGCTTGTAGAGCAATAGATGCATACTACATAGCCACAGCTAATATCATCTCCGCTATATTGATAAGTGCTGATAAAATAATGGTTGACAATGCAAGAAAATATGGAGTAGAAGCATATTATATTCACAACCTAGGCGATTACAATACCCTAATATCAAGGATTAGCTAAATTACGAGTTGAACCCAAACAAGCTATATACTATAAAATTTTATCATGAAGCCTTCATGTATCTATTAAACCGTACAAAACATATCATTATAACCCAAAAAACTATTACCTTCTGTAATTGAATAGATTCGTATACTACCTTAATATTGTGCTCCATAATAATATATCTATAAACTTATAGCATTATAGATAATT
>JALVIT010000228.1 GCA_027028545.1 Desulfurococcales archaeon | reverse complement strand
TCACGATCCATTATATCATCGTGGACTAGTAGATAGCTCTGTAGAAACTCTACACCAGCCATAATCCTCCTAATAGAATCAATACTTCCAAAACCCCATCTACGGCTCCAGTAGCCGGTTAATACTAGGAATGCTCTAATCCTCTTACCCCCTCTAAGCGTATAGTCCATACCGGGTTCAACCAGCTTCACGACATCCCTATGTATCCTTGAAGCCTCCCTCTTAAACTCGTCAAGTATTTCTCTAAGTGTTTCATTAGTTATCCTACGAGCAAATCCAAGTAGTTCCATATGGTCCATATATGTAACACCTTGATATACCTATATATACCACTCTAAGACATATATGTTATGAACCCCCCTAAACCAGAGGCTTTGGAGGTTTAACCGGTTTTGAGTGATAGGGAGCCCCGAGATAAAAAACCCGGCTCTGATAAGGATAAGATACCGGAGGAGTTAAAGAAGCTACCCCTACTCAATATAGAGTATGACCTATACTATCATGGTATCAAACCCCTTAAGAAGCTTAACCTATCCAAGTTGAAGTATCTGGCTTTAGTATTCATAGTTTTAGGGCTAGTCGTAGTATATCAACTAGCTACGGTAGCACCGGCAATATATGCTAGCGTTAAAGATGTTTATGGAAACTACCTATACAACTACGCCGTAGTCGTATTGGAGGGTAATATAACCGATATACCGAGTGTCCGGATCGATTCACAGGGTAGATACGCTGTATACTTCACACTAAACGATGGAACATCTAGTATAAGCCTCAGAATATACGATCCACTGGCTAGAGAGGCTCTAGCGAGGGGACTGGTACCCGGCGTAGGCGATCACGTTAAAGCAGAAGTCCAGGTTAGAGTCATAGAATCCTATACCTATGGAATAGTTCAATCCCTAGCAACACTCAAGATAAGACATATTTATCAGATCTATAAGCCTCTTAAGACGGCCTCCCTCTCAACGGAGATGGTTGGTAAGTATACCGAGATTAATGGGACTATTATGAATATTCGGAGAACCAGTAGTGGATTATATCTAATATATGTTGATACCGGTGTAGACAATATAGTTGTAGTACTACCTCCATATCTGAAATATGTTAATGGAACCTATGATAAAACAACAAATATCTTCAAGCCAAACCCATTATATGATAAAGTTGTCGATAAACTCATAATAGGCGCTAATGCTATTATCCGCGGAGTTGTCCATCTATATAGGGGGACGCCGGAGCTAGTTATTAATAAGTTAAGCGATATAAATGTGAGTATATCAGCGGCTAAGAACATATATATAGATCAGATAGTATTCGACAATTCTAAATATGTTGCAAAATACGTGGTCCTCAACAATGTATGGATGGGTCCGGTAAGCTATGATTCAAATGCCGGAACATATGTAGTAGAAATATACGATGACACCTTCCATACAAAAGCCATATTCCTATCCTACGATTTCAGGAACGCTGTGAATCCATTCATAGTTGGAACGGGTAGTAGGATGACAATAATAGGAGCCGTATGTAATGATACAAGTATAGCCGTGGTAAACTTCAACATAACATCCACGCGTCCAGCACCATTAATGACTCCATCGCAGATAACCAGTAGTATGAAAGGCTATATGGTGGCTGTTAAAGGCATCGTACAGGTCGAGGAGACTGGTGCTAGGAGGGAGTCATATGGATGCCCACTATGTGACTACTACCATGGAGTTACAAGTGTTGGAAGCGTCTATAGGTTTAAACTAGTCGATCCCGATAATCCATCAGTATCTATAACGGTGTTTATGCCCGGCTCAGCATATAACTATATGGAGTCCGAGTATAAGAGGATGGTTCGAACAAGTGGTAGTGAGATAATTGTTGCAGGATACATAGACATGTATCAGGATGAGTTGGAGATTGTAGCATTCTCATCACAGAGTATAATGTCTGCCAACGAGACGCCACCCGGTGCTGGATTATCGCTACCAGAACCCCCCAGGTATAAGCCTATACACTATATAAAAACTATTAGTGAAGCGAAGGGCATGACTGGTGAAAACGTTGTATTGGATGTAACTCTTGATAAGATAACCTACGGCTATGGAAGGGTGATTCTCAAAGTCCATGATTCAACCGATTCGATAGATGTGTATGCGACAACAAATATATTATCAAGCCTAAACCCATTCAACATGTCCTCTGGGTCGGAGCTGGTAGTATTTGGTAAGGTATCTGGTAGGAAGACTAGATACATAGATGCATCGGAGATAATACTATATACGCCTAAAGAGGCTAAGATGA
>JALVIT010000227.1 GCA_027028545.1 Desulfurococcales archaeon | reverse complement strand
CCATTCACCATTCATTAAAAGAGGTCTTAAACCTTCAATACTCCTAGTAAACCCTGGATCGCTGACCGGTGTATGGGGTGGTGGAGGGGGGTCTATGAAGCCTAGCATGATGATCATAGAATTAACTAGTAATACGTTAAAGATAATACATTATGAGATGGATAGTGGTTGGAGAAGGCTTAGCAGTTATGAGAAAAAACTAGTATTTAATGGTAAAGAGTGGATCATATAAGCCTAGATCGGTGTAACCATACCCCACTTCTCCAAAGCTCTCTTCAACTCCTTATGCTTCTCAGCATACTCCTCGAGGGGTATACCCTTCATTATAGCTTCTAGAGCCTGTCTAACAGCCATAGCTCCAGCTCTAGGACCATCCGGATGACCGATCACCCCACCACCAACCTGAAATATCAACGGCATCCCGAGGGCATCGATCACGGGTTTAAGGTTTCCTGGATGTAGTCCTCCAGATGATACCGGGTAGGCTGGCTTTATATGGTGGAAGGGTTGTTCTAGGTGGAAGTGGTCGTCGGGATCCGGCTTATAGTGTTCGGCTCTAAGTATATTCGCGTACCTTATCACATCGATCCTACTACCCTCAAGCTTACCCGCTCCAGCTGTTCCAACGTGTAGCTGGTCTACACCAATGATCCTGAATAGTTTTGCTAAGACATACATTGATATACCATGGTATGGGTTCCTATCGAATGCTGCATGCATAGCTCTATGGGCATGTATAGCTAATCCATACTCCTCAGCTAGATCCCTAATATATGTTAGAGCGGCCCACCCGGTTATAACGACATCAACCATTACGTATGGGTTTCCATAATCGGCTACAAGCTTCAACCTCTTCTCCATCTCGCGTATATCGCTTGTAATATTTGCAAACCATACCTTACGCTCACCAGTCTCCTTCTCAACCCTATCTATAACCTTCATAATCTTTTTAGCTCTAGCTTCGAATCTGCAGAAGCTCTGACTTGTTAGGTTTTCATCATCCTTAATATAATCCATACCTCCAACAAGGATCTCATATGCTAGTTTTTCAACCTCCTCAGGTGAATAACCCACCTTAGGCTTTGGAACCGTTCCAACAATTGGCCGGTCATAGACCTTGAAGATGTCCTGAACACCCTTAATACCCTTACTCGGACCCTTAAATCCTTCGAGGATCCTCTTCGGCAGGTATACGTCTTCAAGCCTGATACCCTTAACCCTCCTCATACCCATAATGTTTCCAGCGATCGATGCTAGTAGCCCAGGCATATTACCCTCTTCGAAAAGCTCCGATGGATAGGCTATCCTAACGATCCATGATCCGTCTCCTAGATCCTCGAAATAGTATGCTTTACCCATCAATCTATTAACCCTATCCTGATCATACCATTGATAGAGGGTTGTCCACGTCCCAACACTACTCTCAGCTGCAACACCTCCAGCAGCATCCTCGATCGTGAACCCCTTGGCTGGCGTTATACGGAAGACACCTATAACATCATTATCTGGATCGGGTGTATAGTCTTTACGTATAAATAAGTGATACATCTCGAACTTCTCAGGCATAACCGACACCACGAATAACATATTATCGGGTATTAATATGTATCTTGATATATGATAAATGCTTTAGATGTTTAATATTTATTCCGCTTCCCTACGAAGGGTTAGAACAGCTACTGCTACGAGTATGATCGATACTATGGTTATCAATATAACTATTAACGGTACAATATTATCTATTAGATAGTCTAGTATTGATGGCGATGGCAAATAATCCTCTAAGTGAATAGTTACTGTCGATCCCGGTGTGAGCGTTATATCCCCCTCACCGACAACCCCACTACCGAATCTTATGACTAAATGGTAGTGTCCCGGCGGTATATAGTATCTAGCGATACCTCCACTATGTGTTATTGCGAAGGATACGCCATTATCGGGCTGGAAGGTTATCTCAGCGTATCCACCATTAACAACTATTTCAGCACTATAAGTTGTAGTATTGACTTCGACAACATCTAGATCCTTGACATTTAGCGGTATCGGCTTATAGTTCTCCTCAGAACCCGTATATCCAACCAACGATACAAATCTAACATATAGGTTGCCGGAGGGGATCGTTACGGGTTCCCCATCTCTATTAACCTGGTATGCATATTTCGAACCACCGGATTCAACATATACAAGAACGGGTATTCCACGGGGTATTAGTAGAGCCATACCATATACTCTGGCAATCCTATAGAATAATAGGTAGGATTTTGGAGATATAGCTGTCTTAACGGTGTAGGTGATCGTTGTAGATAC
>JALVIT010000226.1 GCA_027028545.1 Desulfurococcales archaeon | reverse complement strand
ACCGGACTCCAAAATGTCCCGCGCTATCTCATCGCCATGTTTACCTATATATCCTATAACCCTCTTAGCTAGTTTTCTAAACAATGGACCGATCACACGATATATTGGTTCAACCCTATAATGGACAAGTCTACCTAGCTCTGTTAGGGGTTGTGATTCAAGTATCGAAGTGTTCAGGATCCTCTTCAATAGTTCCGAATATTTCTCAACAACCCTCTTAACCTCTACACGATCAGTATATATTGTTACGGATCTAACGGGTTGTCTGAGCTTAATACCGGCCTTCATACGGGCGGCAGCTGCAGCTTCATAAACATCTCTAACAATCAACATCTCCCTCTCCAATTCTTCATCGATGAACTCTTCATCAATAGTCGGCCAATCCAGTAGGTGTATCGATACAGGCATATCGGGGTCACCCCTCCTAATGAATTCCTGATATATCCTCTCAGCTAGGAACGGCGTATACGGCGCGATCATAGTCAACCATCTGGATAGGACGTAGTATAGGGTTGTATATGCCGCCAGCTTATCCCCTGTATTCTCCTCAACCCATACGCGTGGCCTGATCAGCCTTATATACCAGTGGCTTACATCCTCAACTATAAACCTCACCAGCTTTCTAGCTGCTTCATGGATCCTATACCTCTCCAATAGATCGGTGACGTCTCTAACCAGTGTATTTATCCTCGATAGGATCCATCTATCCTCGATCCTTAGATAATCCCTATAGTCTTCAAGTCTATGCTTCAACGGGTCGAATCCATCTAGATTCATATATGTCGATGCGAATACAAACGTGTTCCACGCTATCCCTAGATCCCTAATCACATAGTCTACCTTCCTCCATGAAAACCTCAGATCCTCCCATACGGTGTTCTGGGCAACCCATAGCCTCAAAGGATCCCTACCAACCCTTCTAATAGCTTCATCGGTTCCAACATAGTTTCCAAGACTCTTATGCATCTCCCTACCCTTCTCGTCGAGCACGAATCCATGCACCAGCACAGTCTTATAGGGTGCTTGGCTAAACCCTAATACTCCAGCCCTCAGTAGTGAGTAGAACCATCCACGTGTCTGATCATGCCCTTCAACTATGAAGTCCATAATTATGTCTTCAAGACTAAGCTTCTCCGGATGACCCTTAGCGGCGTAGAAGGCTATAGCACTATCAAACCATACATCAGCTACATCCGGAACACGATGCATAGGTCTACCACAGACGGGGCATTTCAGGACGATCCTATCAACCCATGGCTTATGTAGCTCCTCGGGCTTCCTACCACCATGCTCTATAAGCTCCTTAACACTTCCAACAACTAGTCTATGACCCTCAGGGCAGATCCATATTGGTAGTGGTGTCCCCCAATACCTCTGCCGGGACAATACCCAGTCCTGAACGTTCTCAACCATATGCTTTATACGATCCCTAGCCCACTCCGGTATCCACTCTACACGGTTTATCTCATCCATTAATTTATCCTTAAGCTTTGAAACCCTTATGATCCACTGCTTCGTAGCCCTCTGAACAACTGGTGTTTTACAGCGCCAGCATACCGGGTATTTATGCTTAACCTCTCCACTCCATAATAACGCGTTCCTCTCCTTTAGATCCTCTATGATCAGCTTATTCGCTTCACGCACATATATTCCAGCATATTTTCCAGCGATCTTTGTGAATCTACCCTCATCATCTATGGGTGAGGCTATATAGTCTATACCATACTCCTTAGCAACTATGAAGTCCTCTCTACCATGACCGGGTGCTCCATGAACAAGCCCCGTACCCTCATGCATTGTTACGAATTCTGAAGATAATACTACTCGATGATACTTCGATAACTCCCTCTGCAGAGGGATTAGATCTGTTAATGGATGATCGTATTCAAGACCCTCAAGCATCTTACCCGGAAACTCCTCTAGAACCTCGTAATCCCTTATACCGATCTCGCTGAAAACCCTTTCAAGCCTAGCCTTAGCCATAATAAGTACTTCATCGCCAACCCTAACACGGACATATTTCTCATCCGGATGAGCCATTATGAACGTATTCGCTGGGAGGGTCCATGGAGTAGTTGTCCAGATCACTAGGTATTCCCCATCCCTACCCCTAACCGGGAACTTCACGTATATACTTGGATCCGTTAATAGATGATACTCGACCTCATACTCGGCTAGGGTTGTCGAGCATCTGGGACACCAGTATACAACCCTCTTCTCCGTGTCTAGTAGACCCATCTCGTCAGCCTTCTTCATCAGCCACCATCCAGCCTCTATATACTCGTCTCTAAGGGTTAGATAGGGGTTTTCCCAATCCATGAACACTCCAAGTTCTTTAAACCACTTGGTCATCGATTCTAGGTTTGTTAGTGCCAGCCTCCTACACTCTTCGATAAATTTTTCAACACCGATCCTCTCCTCGATCTCCTTCTTAGACCTTATACCAAGCTTTTGCTCAACCTTAACCTCTATGGGTAGTCCGTGGCAGTCATATCCTGGTCGATCATATACTTTGAAGCCCCTCATACGCTTATATCGAAGGATTACATCCTTCAACGTCTTATTCCACGCTGTACCTATATGTGGCACATCACCGCTCGGATATGGTGGTCCATCTATGAAGTTGAATTTTGCCTGAGCTCTCTCAGACTTCTCCTTAACCAAGCTGTATACTCTATTCTCCCTCCAAAACTTCTTAACCCATTCCTCAACCCTATGTGGATCATAGCTTCCAGATATCCTACCTATAACCGGCAACCCCGATGAAACACCCCATTATATCCATATAGTCTATTATTATAGCCAATTAGCATAGACGGTTAAAAACATTATAAAATTATAATGGTTAAGGAGGAAGGAAACACTTATTATATCCTAATCCTCCTAGTTACGAGTAATACGGCTATGATCGCCAGTATTATTATAGCCGCCAATATACCCGTAGGCTCAGGTATGGGTTGTGGTGCATCATTTATTGTAGCCGATGAATATATTGGGCCTGAAACGGTATTACCCGAACTATCCTGAAACGTTACTATAACCACTAATTGGTGACCTACGAGGCCTTTATCGAAGGGTAGTAGGTATTGTAGGGATCCATAACTATACGATCCCCCATCATCGAGATTTATAATTGTCTTATTGATCGTTGATCCGGTGGTGTTATCGTAGAATTCTATAATTGCTTTAGAAGCCTTCAATGCACTCATAACCTCAATATCTATGGGCCACCCGATCCATACCTGATCACCATGTTTTGAGTAGTCGGGCGCTGTACCCGTTAGGTTCATCCATGGACCATATGAGAATATCCATGGACCGCCAATACTATCCTCCCTAGCCCTCTTCACGACGACAACTGCTTGTTCAACACCTAGACTATGGGGGTTGATCGTTAGGCTCTCACTGTATCCGAATCCCTGGGTTGAGCTATCCAGTATTATTGGTTCACCATAGTTGTCACCAGTTATAGAGTATAGGTATAGGTCTAGATCAATATATGGCGATGAAGTATTGGGATATAATGCTAAACCATAGGTTGGATAATATACTGATCCATTAGCCAGTGTAAACTCCGTAACCGGAAACACCACACGGCTACCCCAAGCACTATGACCGAATGGAAACCTCCAAACACCACTACCGAAATCGGCATTGTAGAGCACACCGTCGCGGAAGCTATCATTATATGTTGAGCCGGGTAGTAATGCTTTACCAGCGCCATAGCTTAAAGCGATCTCAACTGCAGCATAGGCGTCTAGAGCTCCATAACCCTCATGAACATCTTTACCACCACGATCAAGTGTAGGACTATAACTGGGGGCATCTTCACGTTCTAATGGATAGGTTTCAACACTACTCATCAACAATATATTCTTAACCAGGAGGGCTGTGGATGAAGAGCTCCAATCCCACGATAAACCAGCATGATTAATCAATGCATCAACGACGAGAGCTGCAGCACCGCTAACATGTGGTGTAGCCATACTAGTTCCAGTTATACCTAGAGAATCATCGTAACCAGCTGTTTCAGTATTGACTGCATCACTCCAATCGAACCCATCATAAGTTCCGGTATCATCGTTACTAGTGGAGTCTGCACTAAAGATAACCATATCCTCACCTCCCCCCGGAGCAGCTAGATCAGGCTTTATAACGCTTGGATCAGTTTGGCTGGATCCGCCCTGACTACTATAACTGGTTATGTTGAAGAAGGCATCTACTGCTGCAACGGTTACAGCGTATGGGTTTGCGGAGGGACTACCATTTCCAGCATAGTTATCACCAGTTCCATCGTTTCCGGCAGCTACAACAACTACAACGCCACTATTTACAGCGTTCGAGACTGCTGTTTCGAGGCTCGAATCATAGGCTCCTCCAATACTCATACTTATAATATATAGTGGTGGGTCGTAGTTCATCCTATTAGCTACTACATCGTCTATAGCAGATATGATATCGGTTGTAGATCCAGAGCCTGAGGAGCTCATTACCTTAGCCCCACCAAGCTTAGCCGCTGGAGCCATACCGGATAGGTATGGTGCTAGGTCAACATATTCCTTAGATACTGGTACATGCATAACTGGTAGGATAGCTATATAGCCTGGACTACCCAGCTGATAGACGAAGGCGTACCAGCCATATTTAGATGGGCTATCAACGTTATAAGTTACAGTATACCAAGTGTTTGAGGACGGAGTGCTGGTATATGCTACCAACGATCCACTACAGTATTTCAACGTTGTACTTCCACAATACACTATACCTATAGAAGATACAGTTCCACCATACAACCCCTTCCATTGGGCATCAAGCTCTATGGTCCCGGTAGAGTTTACATAGTATGCCACATACGACGAGAACCAGTACCATGCACCACTAGTTCCACCCAGCATATTTAAATATCCGTAGCCAAAGTTAAACACCAGCCTACCCTGATCATCAAATGCCGAGTAATATCCTGCAACAGTTCCGGCAACGTGTGTTCCATGGAAATGATCATCATAAGGCTCCGGCTGATTATTAATATAGTCCTCCCAGTAAATGATCTTACCCGGTGGGAATGCTGAGTTATCCCCATCTATACCGGTATCGATCACTACAACCGTTGTATCACTACCATTAACTTCCAGATCCCTCCAAACCCATGGACGTATACCCATCTGTCTACTTGACCAGTAGTTTAGTGTTCTAACCTTTTTATCTAAGTTTATCTCAAGCCTCTCCAGCACTCCGTCTCCATCGAGATCAATCTTTGAAAGCCTAGACGCTAGTAGCTGTATATCCTTAACCTTTACTATTGCTGAGAATCCTACTAGGGCGTGTATCCATGGTCCACGGATTATTTTTCCTCCCACCGATCTAACTATATCCATTGCTTCATCTAATCCCTTCATCAAAGCCTCTTTATCAGCACCGAAGATCACTGGTTTTGCCGCCCACCATATAATGATCCTTATAGATTCATTACCCGGTCTTCCAGATATGTTCTCCTCCAGTTTATCCTCAATATAGTTGTTGTTCCTATCACTCCTAGCCATCAACACCTGTGCACTAGCTACTGGGTCATAGTTTCTCTGTGGAGCTAGGATAACTGCTCCTCCTCCACGTCTAACCCCTGGATGAAAACTGTTTGTTGATGGGACGGTATTTATTAGGGGCAGGATCGCTGATGACACCATTAATACTATGAGTAGTATGAATGGAATATTCCTTAGAGACAAAACGCCCCACCTATATGGGCTTAATTAATAATAATAGGATAATAATGTATAGAATATAAAAATATCCCTCCCCAAGGGTGTCTACATGATACGGAACATAGTTGTTGGAGATAAAACATCTATAGAGTATATTGTTGAAAAGGATGATTCGCCAAGATTCCTAGCTGAAAAAGGTATATATGTTATGAGCACACCTAGGATGATCGCACTAATGGAGTCAACTGCCAAGAAGCTTATCGATGAAAAGATCAAAGATCCAAACTATACTAGCGTGGGATATCATGTCGACGTATATCATAAGGCTCCAGCTCCTCTAGGAGCAAAACTAGTATTTACAGCGGAAGTCACAAAAATTGATGGTAGGAGGATAACCTTTAGGGTGAAGTGTATGTATAGAGACATAGTTGTCGGTGAGGGGATTCATGAGAGAGTAGTAGTCTCGTGGAGGAGGTTTCTGGAGAGGGTTGAGGGTCTAGGAAGATAACGCTTAGTATACTTAGTATACAGTGTAACATTTATATTTAAACTATTAGTCTTTCTCATACACTAATCTTATATACTATAAACTATACAATAGTTTATTCTAGAGGTAACATAGGCTAAACGGTGGTGGTTATTTTTGAAGCCCCTAATAATGCTACTGGCAAAGCTTGGACTACCCCTAGGTGCTGCAACTGCTTTAGCAGTACTACTTATCGAGAAGACCCCCATGTGTCTAAGCGAACTATCCAGGAAGACCGGTTATGCCAAGAGCCATTTATCCATATATCTGAGGACTCTAGCCTCTAAGAGGCTAGTTGAGATTAATCGTTATGGTAGGAGGATATATTATCGTGCATCCAATAATGCGTTATCAAGGCTTTTGAAGGAGCATTTTGAATCAATATATTTAACCCTACAATACATAAAGCAATCATCATCTATGAGCGACGAACTATCCAGACTCCTAGGGGATTTAGAGAATATTTTGAAGAAGCTTAGAAACAGTGAAGGAGGGCTGAAGGCATGAAGCCCCTCAAAATACTCGAGGATGAAAACATACATGTCATTATGGGTATTGGGGAGAATTGTCAGGGTAAGATGATAGCTGCATACGCGATAATCAATAGTTTAAGCCTCAAATATAAGAGGAGAAGGTTCACACTACATATAGCATCGCCGAAGCC
>JALVIT010000225.1 GCA_027028545.1 Desulfurococcales archaeon | reverse complement strand
TGGTAGAGTTTATAGTCTTAGATAACCTAGCAAGCATTATACATATGCTAGCAGCAATAGCTTTCACAGTGCTCGGATGCCACAAAAGAGTATTCTGGGCTTACCTCTTCTATCAAATAATAACCACGGCTGCTAAGACCATAGTATTCCCAGAGAACATACTCTAGCAGATTGGTCCTGGGATCTGGGAGGAGACATGTTCGAATTCCTCATAGGAGTAGGAATAGCAGAGGTTCTAGGTCTAACAAGTAGAATTAAACCATTAGGCTATGTAGAGAAGGCGTGCAGTGTTAAAGGAGTTATCATAGGCCTGATAATACTGCTCGCTATATGGCTTGTAGCGTTCATAAATGCCATGTCGCCATAACATGAGAATGCCGATATATTTCTATTAATAAGTTTTTCTATCATTAACTATGAAATAATGGTCAAAAAAGATAAAACTAAATTATGCTCCAAGCTTTAACTATGGGTATAGGCATGTATAATGCTAGGATAATAATCTTTCTAATTATCATAGTTTTAGGATTATTCTACTATATGGAATATACACCTGTAACTAAAAGCGGTCAGATAGAAGTATCGACAGAGTCACAGTTAATCGAAGTCCTCAAGCAGCGATATCCTAATGCAACAGATTACCAGTTGTATGTTAGTGGGAGAACAATAAGAATAAACGTGTCAGACCTGCCTTTTTTGGTCGGTAAGAACCCGTCTAACGTATGCATCCTAGCTTATATCGGTGGTCATTGGGATAACTTGCCTTTCACCTTCTCGGATGGAGACGAGATAGTATATGAGGAACAGTACAGGACTTATGTAGTGAGACATGTTCCCGAAGAGATATCGGAGAGAACAATCCTATTCGTACAAATGTCGGGCAGTGAGCCAGTATACACTAATCCTTTAGAGAATGTGCCGCCTCAAGCGCGTGGGGCCAAGGAATGGTATTGGATATGGGTTAAAACAAGCGAGACACGAAAATCATATCCATTACTAGTAGCGATTGATTCTCCCCAGATAAGAGAGATGTGTGGAACTACGGCGAAGCTATACGCGGAGTCCGATGGTATTGCGGGAGAACTTAATGGTCAAGGTGTGCCTTGGGTACTAGAAGCCAGCATGAAAAATAACGATATAGTAGTCTCACCGAATGCATTAAAAGAATTATTCAAACCCAAGCCCGGAATAATAGACACTGATGTATCCTCTAATTATGGGCCGCCTAGAAACATACTTCCGGACGGAGGAGGCGGAGGAGAACCTAGCTCAAAATATATCCTCATGGTGGCGACGCCCAAAGAAGTAGTTGTCTCAGATGGATGGAGCATTCCGCAAGACGTGTTATTCCAGCTATCACCTGGAGAAGAAAGAACCTATACTCTAAAAATTAACTCTCCTAATTACACCGAGATACGTAACCAAGATATATCAATAACGAGGATAATCATCATGATTTACGGGGAAATAAACGACCCAGACGCATATGGAGTGGCTGGCCTCGATATAACACTCTATCCGGGAACCGAATACGAACAGACAAAAACAAAAACCCTGTGGTCAGTATTTGGCGACGGAGAGTACGGTATCATTATTTTTACACCTCCACAGAACAATCCCTACGAGCTACCACTCCTATCGCCAGGAGAGATACCATTAAAAATAGCTTTAGCAAGTAACGACAACAATGAATGGACAGTATCGCTTAAAATAATGGTAAAAGTTAAACTTGATAACTTCGAGAACTATATAAATGATGAAATTATAGGTTCGCTAAAGTACCAGTTCTACGATTGCGCCTATGAACCATGTAGCAATACGGCTAGCCAGTACCCTGTTAGGCTCATCGTATCTCCCGGCAATAGTGAGGGAAATATTACATTATATACTGGGACGCCAACAGACATTGCTATAGTAGAATCAATACCATCATATTACGAGGATATAACACTTCCATTTACCTACGTGGTAAAAATACCGCCAGGATACTATGGAGGATTGTTCTCCGTAGACCTGGCAGGAATTGGCTACTGTCAGAATACACTGCCAGGGAACCCTGGTTCAACCTATGAATACGTCACGTTGAACTGCAATATTACTGTTGGTAGAGGTGAACTAATAGACTTTTTTGTCAAGCCGTATGGCCTATTAACTATAACAATAACTTCTTCGACGAGCAATCACCCATTTTATCTCTTCGAGATATATGGGAGCTCTAGGATAATAGAGTTCTCGAATCTCCCGTATATTAAGTTGCCTTATACTACGACCCAGTATTTCATAACACCGATTGTAGCATATAATAAGTTAAGCGATAATTATCTATCGAAACCTATAGTC
>JALVIT010000224.1 GCA_027028545.1 Desulfurococcales archaeon | reverse complement strand
CGGAGCTATATGGTGGATATATAAGGATTATGCCGGAGATCGGGCTATTATATGAGAGGGATAATGCTAAGCCTATTAAGGGTTTCGAGGTAATGATCCCGGTTAATAAGTTGAATGAACTAATAATTGGTTTAACTACGGAGTATAATACGAGATATAGCTATGAGAAAAACTGGCCAATATATGAGGTTGCTCCATCCGTGATACTTGAGGCAAAAATAACCGTCTAATAACCCCCATATCATTCTCTATCCTGATTAAAAATATATCTAGGGATCTTACTAGTGGTATCATGGATCGATCCTAGCTTCTATGTTAGGCTATCCTACCATGTTATCTTACATTCTCAATGGAGTAGATTCATTATTAGATATCCTGGGGGTAGAGGTGTGGAATCAATGGGTTGTGTACGAGAGGACTACATAGAGTTCCTGAAGTCTAGAAGGAGTATAAGAGTATTTAAGCCTGAACCCGTTCCAGAAGATCTATTGTTGAAGGTGCTTGATACAGCTAGATATGCACCTAGTGCTCATAATAGTCAGCCGTGGAGATTCATCATAGTGGATGATCCAGATGTTAAGGAGAAGCTGGCTAAACTACATGGAGGATGTAAACCTTTGAAGAATGCTCCTTAGGCAATAGTTGTTGTATCTGATAAAACCGCTTCACCAGACTCCTATTTGATCGATGGTGCGAACGCTGCAATATATATCCAGTTAGCTGCACACGCACTAAGTCTTGGAACAGTCTGGATACAGACTATGAGAAACATCCGGGACATTCAGAAAATACTTAAACTACCCGAGGAACTAGTTCCAGTATCAATACTAGCAATCGGATATCCTGATGAAAAACCAAGGTTGAGGGATAGAATACCGCTAGATAAACTTGTTTATAGAAACGAATACAAATGAAATAATATCCATGAACGATCCAATAATAGTATTTATCACTCAATCCAGGTATTTTAAAACTTTTCACGATGTTCTAGAATGTATTATCCGATATATTTAACCATTAATAATGCATCCTCAGCACCATAATACCTTGGTAATAAATATACTTGTTTATACCCTAACTTCTTATACATGTTTATCGCAACAGTATTCGATACTGCAACCTCTAGAGTTATTACACGAACACGCTTAGCCAATAACCTCTCCTCAACTTCCCTCATATGCCTCTTACCAAAGCCCCTACCACGATATCTAGGGTGAACAGCTATGGATACTATATGTCCGAAATCAGACGTATAGTCAGCTATAACATATCCTACAACCATACCACAATACTCAAGAACTAGGAAGAGATCAGGTCTACTCCTATAATAGTACAGGAATACATCCCTACTATACCTCTGACCAGCTGGAAAACTCTCATCCTCAATAACTGAGACACTATCTAGATCATGGGGTTTAAATTTTCTAACAAATATGCTGCACTTCTCCAAAAACATACCCTCAAAACTTCTTAGAAATAATTGTCTTATCTCCTAACTCTGAATAATAATCAATAAGTACCAGTTATAAAAATATATAATCCCACACAAAGTATACTAAAGATCCTCATAACAACCTCATTATATTAACCACTTCGTAGGTATATCTTTAAACTTCTTATATGCTACAAACTATATTATAGTTATCTCTCTTCCTCAACGTATACATATACTTATTGTTCATTAACATCTTTAGAACCAATTTGTTAAATCTTCAAAAATATTTAGAAGTGCTTTGATTAATACTCTATTCTTATACTCATTTAACATTTTCTTTTTCCTAATATAGTCTTTAATTGTACCCTCCCTTTTGAATATTATTGATTGCTTTTCAAACTCCTTATCTGTTAATAGTAGATTATATGTAATATTAGATTTTTTATCGTAAAGCATCCTATTTTTAAATTCCTCGTTTAACCAATTGATCTTTGTTACTTTATAATAATAATAACTTTTATTGTCAAGTATTCGAGCCTTATGTTCCCTTAATTTATCTCTTTCAATAACGTTTCTACCTTCTATTCTTTTCATGGGCTCTCTATTTACACCTATAATGTTCGCTCCAATAATTGAAGCTAGTACATCTGATGCAGGTGTGTAATCTTTTTTGATATTAGATATTATTTCCCTTCGTATATTAGTTGCAATAACGACGAGATCCTTAAGTCTTTCAGCATTATCGAATACCTGATAGAATCTACGTATTAATGCTATCGAATACTCTGTTACTGCTTTTCCTTCAAAATCTATCCATATATTATAATATTCTTTCTTAAGATAATGTTTCGCTATCTTACGTATATCTGATATAGAGAATTTAAGAGGCAAAGGTGCAAATATTGGTTTATTAC
>JALVIT010000223.1 GCA_027028545.1 Desulfurococcales archaeon | reverse complement strand
GGTGAATATAGGTTTAACATACTATATAAAGACCGGTAAGGATGAAGCTATGAGTCTCATAGATAAGAGACTAAACGATCTGAGGAAGATCTCGGACCTATTGAATAGGCAGTATAGAGCATTACTGAATGAATATAATGCATTACAACAGCTATTGTCAACGATATATGCACAGATGGCTAGTAGGCAGCAGAGACAAACCGGTTAGTAGAGTATTCGTCCCCTTCTACTATAACTAGGTTTTAAGGGTATGTTGAAATGTTTAAACGTTTGAGGAATATCTTTACATCGTTTATCAATAAGGCTTCTAAAGTATTACTGTCTAGGGAGGATCTATATTCTCTGGTTGAAGAGTTTAAGCTGGAGCTTGTATCCAACGATGTAGCCTTTGAGGTTGCTGAGGAGCTTAGTGAGAAACTACTGAAACATGTTGAGGCTGGAAAGATAAGGGATCGAGGTGATCTTGTAAGGGTTTTGCGTAGAGAGGTTAGAAGTATCTTCGAGAAGACAGGATTCATAGATATTCTCGAGGAAGCTGGAAAACACCATCTCTATAAGATCGTCTTCCTAGGCGTTAATGGTGTGGGTAAGACAACTACAATAGCCAAGCTAGCGGTCATGTATCGTGAGAGGGGGTTTAAGCCATTAATGGTTGCTGCAGACACTTTTAGAGCTGGTGCACAGGAGCAGTTGAAGCAGCATGGTGAGAGGATCGGTATTCCCGTTTTTACGGGTAAGTATGGTTCTGATCCTGCTGCTGTAGCCTTCGATGCTTTGAGATATGCTGAGAATAGAGGCTATAACGTCGTATTAATAGATACCGCGGGTAGGATGCATACGGATATAGACCTTGTTAATGAGCTTAAGAAGATTATACGTGTTGTAAAACCCCATAGGAAGATACTCGTGGTGGATGCATTAACCGGTAATGACGCCGTGGAACAGGCTAGGTTCTTCGATGAAGCTGTGGGTGTTGATGCTGTTATAGTTACAAAGGTTGATGCTTATGAGCAGGGTGGTGTGCCCTTAAGTATTGCGTATACTATCGGTAAACCAATAATAATGATCGGTACCGGTCAGACCTATAAAGATTTAAAGGTGTTCGATATAGATGATTTTCTCGACAAAGTACTACCATATGAATAGAGGTGTGATAGTATGAATTTTCGCGAATTAATAGATTCGTGGCGTAGGATAATACGTTTAGCCAAGAAGCCTACGCCTAGTGAATACTATACCACTTTAAAAATGAGTTTACTCGGATTATCAATTGTTGGAGCGATAGCATTCACGATTAGATTAATATTTGTTACATTCCTCTACACCGGTCTACCGGGAGGATAGAAGGATATGGCTAGGGGTAAACCAATCTATAGAGCTGTTAGAACTATTGCAGGCAGGGCTATCGATGTAGCATTGATAGTTGAGAATAGGATTAAAAGCTACAATGAAGAATTAATGAAGAAGAGGGAAACCTCTCCGAGCGAAGAGATTATTATTGAAGAGAAGCCTATAGAGATATACTCGATCATAGTAACCCCCGGATCCAAAGCCTACGTGTATTTTGAAGCAGCTAATTCTGCATCGATCTTTAAAGCTATAAAGAATATTAAATATATAAAATCCGAGAGACTAGTACCAGTTGCTAAGGAGGAGTTGATGAGGCTTATAAAGCCTAAACCAGTTATTGAGATGATAAATGTCCGAGATATAGTCGAGATAGTTAAGGGGCCCTTCAGGGGTATGAGGGCACAGGTTTTAAGTGTGGATAGAAATAAAAATGTTGTAATGCTTAGCATACTTGAAGCACAATTCAATGTACCAATCACTGTCCCCGCGGACTATGTTAAACCGGTTAAGAAGACTGTAAGTGGTGTCTAGAAATGGCTAAAAAGACCGTAAGGGTAATGATTGAGGGTGGTAAGGCTACACCTGGTCCACCCCTAGGTCCAACCCTCTCACCCCTCCGAGTCAATGTTATGGAGGTTGTTAAAGCTATAAATGAGGCTACTAAGGAGTTTGAGGGTTTAACGGTTCCGGTTGAAATAATAGTTGATACCGCTACTAGGAAGTTTGAGATAAAGGTTGGTATACCTACTACCACAGCACTATTATTGAAGGAAGTTGGAGCCAAACAACCCCCCGGAGACCCCGCTCACCAGAAGATAGGTGATCTACCCATTGAGAAGATTATACGTATAGCTCTAATCAAGAAGGAGCAGTTAACAGCTAAAACCCTTAGGGCAGCTGTTAAGACCATTCTTGGCAGTGCTAGGAGTATTGGTATAACGGTTGACGGTAAGGATCCAAAGATCGTTCAGAAGGAGATCGATGAGGGATTATATGATGCAGTAATAGCTAAATATGAACCGGAATGGGAGAAGGAGGAGGTGGAAGGGTAATGTCCTATACACCGGATAGGTTGAAGAATGCTATCGAGAAGGCTTTGAAATATAGTAAGCAGCGTAGGTTTAAGCAAAGCCTGGAATTGATAATCGTCCTAAGAGACGTTGATCCTAGAAGCCCCGAGGGTAGGATTAGGGAGACTATAATCCTGCCGAAGGGTCTAGGTAAGGATCTAAAGATCTGTGTTGTAGCTGATGGGAGTATGGCTGAAGAAGCTAGAAAGGCTGGAGCTGAGAAGGTGATCACACGGGACGAACTAACATCTATGAGTAGGAAGGATGCTAAGAGGATCGCTCAGCAATGCGACTGGGTCCTCGTAAGAACGGATCTAATGGCTTATGCGGGTAGAATACTTGGACCAGCGCTCGGCCCTAGGGGTAAAATACCTGTACCGGTCCCGCCGACAGCTAATATAGCAGCTATTATTAAGAGATATAAATCGGCAATACTTATCAGGAATAAGGATCAACCACAGTTGATGACGAAGATCGGTACTGAGAATATGGATATAGATGATCTAGTTGAGAATGCATCAACAATTATAAGCCGTATAGAGTCGAAACTACCAAATGGCATACATAACATCGCTAGGGTTATAGTTAAGACAACTATGGGTCCACCAATAGAGGTCTAGGAGGTGTAGATCTGGATGAGTATAAGTGTTCCACGGGCTAAGAGAATACCTAG
The DNA here is from genome assembly GCA_027028545.1 of Desulfurococcales archaeon. Lineage (GTDB taxonomy): Archaea > Thermoproteota > Thermoprotei_A > Sulfolobales > Desulfurococcaceae > JALVIT01. Next base: position 3,855 of record JALVIT010000223.1, on the reverse strand, counting down.
GTGGAAGATGGAGGAGGTTGAATACCTAGCTAAACTATTCAAACAGTATTCAGTGTTCGCCATAGCGGATCTAACAGGGTTCCCGACAAGTCAATTGCAGAGGCTTAGGAAGAAGTTGTATAAAAAGGTTGTTATGAGGGTTTCGAAGAATAAACTCATACTTAGAGCTATGCGTAATGCAGGTATTGATACGTCAAAACTCGAAAAATACCTCACTGGTCAAAACATGATTATGTTCACAGATCTAAATGCCTTCGAGCTTGGGATGCTACTGGATAAGTATAGAGCCAATGTATACTATAAGCCGGGAGAGGTAACCGATAAGGAGATAGTAATACCGGCTGGAAACACCGGTTTATCACCAGGGCCGATACTGAGCACATTCTCAAAACTCAAGATACCCACACGTGTTCAGGGTAATGCTATAGTTGTAGCGAAGGATACGGTGGTTGCTAAACCCGGAGACATTGTATCGGAGGAGTTGGCTAGCCTACTCCAGAGGCTTGGTATTGCTCTAAAAGAGGTTAAGATCAAGGTTAAGATAGCATATGATAATGGAGTAATCATACCGGGCGACCAACTAGTATTAGATCTAGAGGAGTATGAGAGGGACCTCATGAATGCGCATCTAGACGCATTAAAGCTCGGATCAGAGATAGCATGGCCGGTTCCAAAGGTATTAGAACTATCCCTAACAAAGGCTATACGCCAGGCATATATGCTGGCTGCAGAAGCGGGATATGTAACGCCGGATACAGCGGAGTATGTCTTCAGACAAGCCATTATGAAAGCACTAGCCCTGGCAGCCGAGGTGTCAAAATATGCACCGGAACTAGGTCTTGAAGAAGCACTACCAAAACCAGAGAAGCGTGAGGAGGGTAAGGAGGAGGAAGAGGAGGAGGCTGTTGAGGAAGAAGAGGAGAAGGAAGAGGTTAGTGAGGAAGAACTAGCCGAAGGGCTTGGGGCATTATTCGGCTAATAAACCATAAGTTTTTACAGGTATGGGTAAGGGAAGAGTTTAAAAGCTCATATAACATGTTTACACTTTAGGTTTACAATAATAGATAGAATATAGAGGTGGTGAATGATCGAATACATATACGCCTCACTACTACTATACAAGTCGGGTAAGGAGATAAATGAAGACAACCTGAAGAGGGTGCTCGAAGCAGCTGGTATAGAGGTTGATGAGGTAAAGGTTAAATCACTAGTAGCCGCACTGAAAAACATCGATATAGCAAAGGTGCTTGAACAAGCATTAGCAGCACCAGTAGCTGCAGCTCCAGTTGCAGCACCTACCGCACCAGCTGAGGAAGAGAAGAAGGAAGAGGAGGCTGCCGAGGAGGAAGAGGAGGAGAAAGAAGTAGTATCTGAAGAGGAGCTGGCTGAGGGTCTTGGAGCATTATTCGGCTAATACTAAAACCCTTCAACGATAAATAACCGGGTATCGTAGAATAGGGTTTTTAGATACACGACACGGTTATATCCGGTTAACCCTTAAAACATATTTGTAGCTGGGAGTATAACGGTTCAGTATCATCCATAAATGGTGTATGACCGCTATGTCTAGTGAACCGGAGTTTATGAATAAATTCCTTAGGGAAATGGGGTATAAACCATATATTTGTAGCAGGTGTGGAGAGAGGTTTTGGAGCACCATACCCAGAGATACATGCCCCGATAGACCATGTAGTAAATACGACTTCCTCATAAAGGATTATCCAAGTGTAAATAAGCTATCCTTCAACGAGGCTAGGAGGAAATTCATAGAATACTTCAAATCAATGGGTCACGGATACATCGATCCATACCCAGTGCTGGCTAGGTGGAGGAACGACCTATACTTAACGATAGCATCCATAATAGTATTTCAGCCAGCAGTTACTGAGGGTATAGTTGATCCACCCCATAACCCCCTAGTAATAGTTCAGCCGAGTATAAGGCTTGAAGACATAGATGAGGTAGGATACACCTTTGGAAGACATATGACAAGCTTCGAAATGGGGGGACACCATGCTTTCAATAAGGGCGAAGAAAGGATCTACTGGGTCGAGGAGACACTCAACTACGCATATGATTTCTTCACCCATGAAATAGGTGTCCCACCGGAAGATCTAGTATTTAAAGAATCATGGTGGGAGGGTGGAGGGAATGCCGGACCAGCATATGAAGTCTTAGTTGACGGATTAGAGCTAGCAACCCTAGTATTCATGAAGTATAAGATCGTTGATGGGAGGAGAGAGCTCAACCCAGTTCTAGTAGTTGATACCGGATACGGTATTGAGAGGATAACATGGTTCACACAGAAAACACCAACATCCTTCCATTCAATATTTACAGATCTCGTAAAGAAGTATGCAGATATACTTGGGGTAGAGGAGCCGCCGCATAACGTATTACTGGATATAGTTTATCAGTTGAGCGATAAGGATGTTAGAAACAAGGATGTGTTAAGGAAGTATCTGTCAAGTATAGGCTATAGCGAATACTTTAAGCAATTAATTGATTCAATAGCACTATACAACCTATTAGACCATGGTAAGACAATATCACTAATGCTTTCAGATGGAATAGTTCCATCAAATACCGGCGAGGGGTATTTAGCGAGGCTAGTGATAAGACGTATGCTAAAAACCCTATTAATGCTGAACGTACCGATCCATAGACTTGAGGAGACGATACTTAAACTACTTGAGGAACAAGCTAGATATTGGAGGGGTGAATATGTCTATGATAAATTCCATAAACATCTAGACTACATACTGGATGTAACTGGGTATGAGACACGGAAATTCATAGATGCTATTGAGAGGGGTATTAGGATAGTGGATAGGATCGTTAAGAAGAGGGGAAAACTCACAGTATCCGACCTAGTAACAATATATGACTCCCACGGTATACCGCCGGAGATAGTGGCGGAATATGCTGGGAAGAAGGGTTTGGAGATAAATATACCGCCGGACTTCTACTCGGAGATCGCTAGAAAACATGGTTCATCGGGTATACTGGTTAAGGAGAAGGGGGTTGAACTCCCACAAGACCTAGTTGAATGGGCTAAAGGGTTTCCACCGACAAAGACCTTATTCCACGAAGAACCGTATTCTAGAAGGTTCAAAGCAAATATTCTAGGAGTATACGAGAAATACCTCATACTCGATAAAACCCTCTTCTACCCAAAGGCTGGCGGGCAGGATAATGATACCGGCATGGTAATATTCAGCGATAATACTGTGAGAAAAGTTGTATCGGTATTCAAAGTTGGAAATGTAATAATACACCAACTAGACGATAAACCCCCAGTAACCGAGGGGGTTGTTGAAGGTGTTATAGACTGGCATAGGAGATACATCCTAATGAGACATCACACAGCAACACATATAGTCCTCGGAGCAGCTAGGAGGGTTTTGGGTGATCATGTATGGCAGGCTGGCGCTGAGAAGACTGTGGAGAAGGCTCGGCTGGATATAACACATTATAAATCCCTCTCGGACGAGGAGATTAGGAGGATCGAGGAGGAGGCTAATAGGATCATTGATGAACACATAGATGTTCAGTTCCACTACATGGATAAGTTTGAAGCTGAGAGAAAATACGGGTTACGGATCTATGAGGGTGGAGCAATAATCTCACCAATAATTAGGATTGTCGAAATACCGGGATGGGATGCGGAAGCATGTTTTGGAGTTCATATAAAGAATACATCGGAGGTAGGAGGGATAAAGATCATTAAAACCGATAGGATCCAGGATGGCGTTATAAGGCTTGAGTTCATAGCAGCAACACGCCTACCTAAGAGGCTTAGTGAACTTGAAAATAAACTAGTAGAGATCGGGAGATTAACCGGTTCTAGACATG
>JALVIT010000222.1 GCA_027028545.1 Desulfurococcales archaeon | reverse complement strand
GAAAGACTTGGTTTTTCCCACACAAGCAGAAAAATATGTTGAACTCGTAGAACTAGTTTTCCGAACCCCATTCTAGTGATAATAGTATTGGGTCAAGTATGCTGTAATAAAATTCTTATATAGTGGATTAAAGGTAGTAGGGGGAGGGAAATCTAATATGGTAAAGAGCGTTGCAGTTGAGAAAGTAGAGAAAAAGTATATTGTTAAGAAAGGGGAAGATGTATTCTATGTTGAACTAGCTAGAACAGTTGATGGTAAACCAATAGTATCTGTATTCAAGGAGACTCGTCATACGATTGTAAAGATGGAGGGTAGGCGTAAGGAGAAGGAGGATTGGGAGTATGACTTAGATGATGCTGAAGAGATAGAGTATGAGAAGCTACCAGAAAATATTAGAAGAGCTTTAAGCCAGCTCATCTAAACTGCTTTTATCTCCTGCAATTATTGTTTTACGAGCAGCTATAACCTCCATTACACGTCTATGGAGTAGTTCTAGTAGCTTTTTCCTATCTTCCATTAATACTACATCACTATAGCCCTGCGCTACCAAGTTGTGTGCAAATGGACTCGGAACTATATTAGGTCCTATAATCTTTACCTCTATTACGCCGTTATGGAGCCACTTTAATACCTTCTTAGCAGCATTGATGTTCATGTAGTCTTCAAGTATTTCTCTAAAGGTCTCCTTTAGGACAGGAAAGTCTGGAACACGCTCTATAATTCTTAACAATGTCTGCGCATTTACTTGTCTGCGGTAAAGACTTGTTTCTACTCCCTTGTAGCGTCTAAGTATCATAAAGGATCTTTCAGCACAGTGTCTAAATCTACGCTTTAAGAGTTCTGTATACCTTAGAACTTTCTTCAATATATCCTCGATATTATCCTCTCGTAGACTATAGACAAGATCTATTATGTCAATGCTAACGTTATTGTATGGCAGCGTTAGCATGAAGCCGTTGTCGGATACAGTTATTCTAACATTGCTATTGATTCTCTGTGAGAGGAGGTAGGCGTACGCCCTAGATAATGCGTTGTTTGTTCTCCTACCATATAGTGTGTGGAATATAATGTTGAAGGTCTCTCTATCATCCCATAATTCTATGAGCAATAGTCTATCTGATGGTATTATACCGTTAGTAAACAATAGTTGCTCCATAAAATACTCGTATATGGCTTCAGCGGCATGGGGTTCCAATAAGTACTCGTTGATAAGCCATTCTACAACTTTCTCTCTAGGATACTCTGTGATCATCTCGGATACTATTCTCCTAAATCTTGCAACCTCTAATGCTGAATCAAAGGCTAGAGGTAGCATTTCGGAAAACCAGCTTGGCACTGTAGGACGTATTCCCTCAACTCTTCTAACATAGATTCTATTAATATCGCTTCTAACATACTCGTATGTTCGTCCTCCTAATACGAATATATCGCCGGGTGTTAGGATTTGAGCGAATTCTTCCTCTAGGTCACCAACATATTTCTTATCGTCTAATGTAAAGACTCTTATCTTTGCCTCATCGGGTATCGTACCAGTATTCAAATAATATATCATTCTTGAGCCACGGCGTCTACCGAAAATTCCTTCTTCTTCATCAAACCATATTTTAGCATATACTCTAGAATCCTCGAATAGCTCCCTATACTTTCCTGACAAGTATCTTATGACGTTAATGAAATCACTCCACTCTAAGTTATGAAATGTATAGCTCCTCTTCACTAGCTTATATGCTTCATCTACATGCCACTTCTTTTCAAGAGCCATGCCTACAATATGTTGTGCTAGCACATCAAGAGGGTTCCTAGGTATTCTTATATGATCTATTTTTCTCTCAAGTGCTGCTTTTACTAGAACAGTATTCTCAACTAAGTCGTCTCTATCAACTACTATAACTCTGCCCTTACTAACCTGTCTTATATGGTGTCCGCTCCTACCAATACGTTGTAGGAGTCTGGAAACGCTTTTAGGACTGCTTAGCAGTACAACTAGGTCTATCCATCCTATATCTATTCCTAGCTCTAGGCTCGTAGACGATACAACTACTCTTAATTCTCCCCGCTTAAGTTTCTCCTCTACACTTAGCCTTAGATCCCTACTCAAGCTACTATGATGAGCTTCTATTTCATCTGCATCAAGTATGCCTTCCTTCTCAAATATCTTGCGTAGCTTATATACTACCCTCTCGGTAGAACTCCTCGTATTTGTGAAAACAAGTGTTGTACGATGCTTTTTTATCAAGTCTACTAGGACACGATATATAGCCTCATTTACTTCATCAGCTGGTGTATGTATCAAGTCCTTTACGGGGCATATAACCCTAATATCCATGGGCTTAGTAAATCTAGCATCTACTATCCTACAAGGACG
>JALVIT010000221.1 GCA_027028545.1 Desulfurococcales archaeon | reverse complement strand
GAAAGGCTTTCTAAACGATTATATACTAAACTATATGCTTCTAACCTCGATATGCGTAGGTATGTTTACCCTTAGCTCCTTCTGGGCATTTCCATGATTTATCCCTATCTCGAAGTGATCCCATGAGTTTATATAGCATGCATATTCCCCCTTTCCTACATGGCTAAAGCTTGGCACGAAGGGGCATATAATCTCTCTACCATCCACCACTATTCTGAGCTTATCTCCATGTTTTACATTGATCCCTTCTAGATATTCCCTCTTTATATTTGTCATGAGGTTTCCAAATATATCAGCATATATTATTTCTCCAATGATCAACCCCTCCTTGACAACGGGTTTACCGATCTCTATCTTAACCATACTTCCCGGATCAATCTGCCTACCAAGCTCCTCTAGAGGTATACCCTTAGATAACCATGCAGCTACCGGTGCAAAAACGTCTCTACCATGAAATGTATACGAGACCCTCTCAAGCCTATACCTAGACTCGGACACATCATACATATTGACAACACCATTATCGAATACTGCTAGAGCTAAACATCCATTATCCGGACCTATAAAGTAATAATTCCTAGTCTCCACAAGCAATGCTCTACGACTACTACCAACACCTGGATCAACAACGCATACAAAGATTGATCCATGTGGAAAGTATTTATAGGATACATATAGGAGTATAGCAGCTTGATATACATCCTGCCTCCCAACCATATGGGTTAGATCAATTATTTCAGCATCGGGATTAATCTTCCTAATAACACCCTTCATAACACCAACATAGGGATCCTTTAATCCAAAATCGGTCATTAATACTATAGGACCCATAAACAACCACCCACCACCTATCCCTATAGATTATATAGCGATATAATCTTAAGATATTATAACATATTATATATTTATAGAACCGATGATTGACAGCGGATAAACGGATTCTATTATGGAGGGATGAAGAATCCCCCTAGCTGAGGGCTTTAACAATCATCTAACCGGTGACTAAGCTTTGTGTAGGATGATCGGCTATTATATGAAACGGAATACATACACAAATCATTTATTACTGAAGCAGATCATGGATGGCTTGAGGAGGGCTTCGAATAGTGATCCATTACTAGGTGGTAAGAGTCATAGTCATGGCTGGGGATATGTATTGCTACAGGATGATAGAATATACGAATACCATAGTTATAAGCCAATATATCTCGACAGGAGGGGGTATGATAAATTACTAGAAACAATTAGGGATTCGGAGGAGTATTCTATGGGTATAATACACTCTAGGAGGGCTTCCCGGAATAACCCCCTAGGACTTCTACACACCTATCCATACCACTATATGGTTGAGAATGGGATCGATCTATGGCTAGCCTTCAACGGCTCCATGAAGACATATGGAGAAACCTCTAGAACGGATGCATATATACTTGGAAGAGAGTTAGTAGAGAAGTGTAGGCATCATAGCGGGCTAGATGGATTTATCAAATGTATAGTTGAAGAATATAGGGGATTAAGGGATAGGATAGTTTCCGGTGGAATACTATTATCAATGATAACCCAATCTATAGATGATAGGATCGATTCAGCGATAATACTACACCCAATATATAAGACTAGTAGGAGGAGCCTTAAAGAATATTATAGGTATTATCTCCTAAAGAGGAATGATCTGGAAGCTATTATGTCTTCAAGCATAGTCCACTATATAAAGGATCTGGAGGAAGACGTTAAACCTGTTAGAGAGGGTGAACCACTAATATTTAGAAGAACAAGATAAGGTTGATGTTCTAGGAGGCCTTAACCCTTACTCGATTAGAGTTTTGGCAATATATATGTTCTATTATCGATATCTATTTGCTCTAGATCGATGCCGTAGATCTTGCTTAGTGTCTCCGTATCCAGTATATCCTTAGTGTCTCCGAATGATTCTATCCTGCCCCTATGTATTATCATGGTCTTATCGGCTATGAGTAATGCTTCGTTTGGATCATGTGTTGTATATATTACAAGTAATCCTTGTTCACGTAGGCTACGAATAGTCTTCAAAACCCTGATCTTATTCCCTAGATCTAGATGGCTTGTCGGCTCATCTAGAAGCATTATCTTAGATTCCTGAACCAATGCTTTAGCTATTAATACGAGTTGTTTCTCACCACCGCTAAGGCTTTGTATTGGTCTATTCATAGCCCACTTTAAACCTAGGCTTTCTAGGACTGCCTCCACGATCCTAGTATCACTCCTACTGGGTTGGGATAGGAATCCTACATGGGGTACTCTACCGAGTAGCACGTATTCATATACTGATAATGGTATGTTTGGAGATTCCTGTGGAACCCATGAGAATATCTTAGCCCTTTCACGTATATCTATCTTATATAGATCCCTTCCTTCAACGAATATTCTACCCCTCCAAGGCTTATATGCTCCGAGTAATAGTTTTAGGAGGGTTGATTTACCAGCGCCATTAGGTCCTAGTACGGCTATTATTGTCGAGTATTCAGCTTTGAAATCTACATCTATTAAGACTGGCTTATCCGGTTGATACCCGAATACTAGCTTCTCTACCCTTAACGCCTCCATCTCATAGACCCCCTGCTCAGTATTGCTATGAATACTGGTGCTGATATGAAGCTGACAATTATTCCTAGGGGTATCTCGTAGGATGTCAACGTCCTAGAGAGGGTGTCGCATAATAGTAGGAGGGATGAACCAATCAATGCTGAGCCCGGTAACACGTATCTATTATCAGCTCCGAACAATCCACGGGATAAATGGGGGACTAGTAAACCTATCCAGGCAATTGATCCGGCAACACTGGTGGAGGCTGAAACAAGTAGTGATGCGAAAACTATTGTTAATGGACGGTAAAGCCTAGGATTAACGCCTAGCGATAAGGCTTCCTCATCGCTTAAACCCAACACGTTTATCCTCCAACGAATAGCTGTGAGGAATGCTAGAGCTGAGATTATTAGGGGTCCGGCATAGTATAGGTCGCTCCAACCCTTACCATTAAGGCTTCCAAGAAGCCAGAAGGTTATTGAGGGGAGGATCTGGTATGGATCTGCTAGGAACTTTATCAAGCCGATCATGGCGGCGAAGAATGCTGAAACAGCCATGCCAGCCAGTATTAATCTAAGGATGGAGCCACCATACTTCACGACCCTACTAAGATACAATGTTAACATTGTAGCGGCTAACCCGAATATGAAACCGAGTAGCTCTATGAATATCCTATTATAATAGAATAATAGAATTGCTAGGGCAACACCCGTTGAAGCACCCTCAGAAACACCAAGTATCTTAGGGCTAGCCAATGGATTCCTAAATATTGTCTGATAAACAGCTCCAGCAACGGCTAGTGCTGAACCAACTAGAACAGCTAGAATTATCCGGGGTAGTCTAAGCTCATACACGACGAAAGATACTGACCCACCCCACTCTAAGGGATTAAGAGGTGTAGCAACACGTCCAGATATGAGGGAGAAATATACTAGGAGTACCAAGAGAATTAGGAGCAAAAACCACCTGTCAGAGAATAATCCTCTCAAATAGCTCTAACCCCTAATGATCTCAGGTATCATTTCAACAGCTATACTCCTTGATACACCGTAGACCTTTATATAGAATTCTATCGTAGCCTCCGTAATGTTTAAGTCTTTGAAGAGTTCTGGATGAATATTCTTAGCCATGTATAGTGTGCATAGGATCCATTTCGGAGTAGGCATATCCCACGGTTCACCATCACTCGGTATAGGATATACACGGTTATTCTTAACAGCGTTAACATCCGCTAATGCTTTATCCAATGTAATGTTTCTAGCAGCTTCAACACTATTACCCCGATACATCACAACGAATACTATATCCGGGTTCCACTCTATGATCTGTTCAGTATTTACCTCAACCCATCCACTCCCCCTAATCCTTGGAGGCTTACCACCGGCGGTCTTTATCATATGGTATTGTAGCCAATGTGTTGGGGGTACATTGTATTTTCCAGGTCCGGCATAATATATGAATAATGTTATGGGTTTGTTCTCGACATTCTTCGTCCTATTCTCGATCATTCCTAGGATGCTATTATAGTATTCCCTAAGATCCAGTGCTCGATCCTCCTGTCCCAGTATCTTTCCAACAAGTTCTAGGTCATGCATGAATTTCTCCGGTGTCTCTAAGTCTAGATACACTATTGGAACCTTGGACTCTATCTCCATTAATAGATTCCTTTGATACGTTTTAGCGAATACAACGTCTGGTTTCAACGCTAGTATTTGTTCTAGATTTATGTTTCTCTTACCGGTGGCAACTATCGTTACATTCTTTATCCATGGGCAGCATTTCTCATAGAATCTATTGTTCACTACAGATATGTCTGCCCCCACGAGTTTATCCTTTATATTGAATTGTAGTAGGAATGATGTTATGATACGCATAGTCGATACTATTCTTCCAGGATTCATCATGATCGCTACGGTCCGGTTTAGATCGTCTGTAATGGTAATGTATTTTTCCTTACTACCACTTACCCCTTCAACGATGCTCGGGGAACGACTATATATGGCCATATACGTTATTGAAGTGATCAATGCTACAAGCAATCCAATAGCTAGGATAATAGTCTTTCTGTCCATATCCCTATCACCCTCTACGTGCTGTAAAATATCTATATTGACAGATTTTAAATATTACTCCATAAATGTCAAATATGTTTATTTTACAGTAGATCGGGATCATACAGTTATATACTTAACGTAATTAACCGGATCTTAGATAAGCGAATTATATAGTATAGGCTGGAATGGGAGGTCTCGGTTAGGAATGTATGTGAAATATCTTAAGTGTAGTAGATGCGGTAGGATATATAGGCTTGAAGACAAACCGGTGATGTGTCTAAATAGGGATCTCGGCAGGCTAGACATAGTATATGATTATGATAGAATCATGGAGGATGTTAAACCAAGCATGCTCAGAGAACGTATAGCTAGTATGTGGAGATATAGGGAATTCCTACCAGTCCCCAGCGATAAATACATTGTATCACTGGGTGAGGGCTGGACACCACTTATAAAGGCTGAAAGACTGGGCGAGAAACTAGGACTCAAAAACCTATACTTAAAGGATGAAACAAGGAATCCCACCGGGAGCTTCAAGGATCGAGCTATGAGTGTATCCGTATCAATGGCTAAGTACTTCGGATTCAAAAGGGCTGTAGTAGCTAGTAGTGGTAATGCAGCAGCCGCTCTAGCAGCCTATGGTGCTAAAGCCGGTATAGAAGTTTACGCCTTCGTGCCAGACTTCGCCGGTTATGGTAAGATCGCACAGCTACTCTTCTACGGCGCGAAGGTTTTCAGGGTGAGATGGAGCGAAGCAGAGGATCCAACCGTTAAGATGATGAGGTTACTGGCGGAGAAATACGGCTTTTACCCATCGCCAAGCTTCGGACCATTCAATCCATACCAGATCGAGGGCCCTAAGACCATAGCTATGGAGATCATTGAACAACTCGACTGGAGGGTTCCGGACCAGGTATTCGTTCCAACAGGCGCCGCCAGCCTATTGACAGGGGTATATAATGGTTTTAGAGACTGGAACATGGTTGGATGGATCAATAAGTATCCCCGGATGGTTGCAGTCCAGCCCGAGGGTAATCACCCCTTCGTTAGAGCGTGGATGGAGAGGGCTGAACCGGAAAGGATTAAGCCATGGGAGAAGCCTCCGGAGACCATCGCTACTGGTCTCGAAGACACATTCCCATGGGATGGAGATGCTGGTTTAAGAGCACTATACAATACTAACGGATACGGTGTAGTTGTAAGCGATGAAGAAATACTCGAAGCCATGAAGCTACTAGCCGGTCTCGAAGGATTATTCGCCGAGCCAAGCGGTGCAGCTGGACTAGCAGGCTTAATCAAAGCCCTCGAGGAGGGTAGGGTCGATAGAGATGAAACAATAGTAGTGCTCGTAACCGGGCATGGATTAAAGGATCCAGACATCGTTAAGAAGACCGCTGGCGATGCACCAACAATAAACCCCGATCCAGAGGAGTTCTTCAAGACCGCTGAGGAATACTATAAGGTTAGCTTCTAAAATATATAGTTTTTCCTCCTCCCTCCTCTTATGGTATAAGGGTTTGATTAAAATAATATGTTGAGATAGGATATTTTGGTGTCTTAGCTACATGTCTCCATGGAATCCCTGTATTGATGGATATCTTAGGGAAATGTATGGTGATATGAGGGGGCATTCTATCGACCTATGTGAGCTCTCACCCATACCCAATATGTCCAGTATCATATCTATAGATGATCTCCGGAAGCTTCTGGATAGGCTCGGCTATAAGTATTTTGTCATGGAGAGTAGATGTATTAGGAGCGAGTATGCATTATTTATAACCGGTCTAAAACCCGTTAGGATCATAAGACTTGTATCCGATGGATATAGTTGTTATGAAAACTTTATACAAGCCATCAGCCTCCCATCAAAAATGTATGGAGAGCTAACCAAGTACATTATACCATTATTGTTCGATAAGATCATGGAGTATATGAGGAATAGGAGAAAATATTATGAAAAGCTAACCTTCAACAATACAAAGGTGTTAACACCCTACGAGTTCATATACTATAATAGAGACGATCTAGGCTATAGCCGATACATAGATAGCCTCCACAGGTTAAAGAATAGTATAACTAAAAAACTTAGCAGTAAGAAAATTATCCTATCAGAGATGATGCTGGAGAGAATATATAAGATGATCGAAGGATTTAGAAAGAGGTATCTAAGGAGTATAGCTAGAGATCTAAATAAAGCAAAGATTCCGGAGGGGCTGAAGATCGGTTTAGATTATTCGATAACCCTATCACTCCTCGACAGAAGGCTTAGGAAAATACTGAAAAATATATGTAGGAGTAATAAATGCTACATAAACATTCCTTTAATAAAACTTCTTTTAGAGATATATATCTCTCCAACAAGACCATATATAGACC
>JALVIT010000220.1 GCA_027028545.1 Desulfurococcales archaeon | reverse complement strand
CCCGGTATAATATAAGTTACTAGGTTAAGTCGCCACATGTACAAAATGCTTCATGGACGAGATAGTGTAGATCCTCTAAGCCATCATAGTTCTTAGCTGAAACCATAACGGGTCGGTAAGCACCCTTAGTCTTTAATGCTATGTTTAACAGGTCGGGAACCACCTCGGATATAAGCCCCTCATGGGCCTCCTTCTCAGCGATCTCTATCAGCTTCTCGGGTTCTTCAACCATTATCCTAGCCAGATCCAGTCTCTCGGCAATATCTACCTTGTTAATAACTGGGACGACGACAGCACCGATCTTCGCCTGTGTTAGGACTCCGAGGAACCATAGGGTTACCGCATCCGATATGGTTCTAATGGCCGAGGCATCTATAACATAGACCGCTACAGGGTTTCCAAGCTTGGTTAATGCTTCGAAGAATACGTTGCTAGCTGGGCGGAATATGAATGCCTCCATCTGACCAGGGGTATCGATTAGTATCATATCCCATTTATCCATGTTTATGAAGGGTTCATTATCCATGATCTTAGATATGTTCTCAGCTACAAGCTCTGATGCTTTGAGGAATGCACCGTTGGGTCCTAGACCATACTTCCTCATAATATCCTTTAGGGTAAACCACTCCCTAATATCGAAGACTGGTTTATATGGTAGATATTCAACACCGGGATCGATATTGACCTGTGCGACATTCATAAACATTACGCGGCGTAGCCAATCGCCATAGCTCTTAACAAGGCTAGACTTACCGGAACCTGCCGGACCTGTGAATACTGTTATGATCGTCATTTGTAAACACCTCTATGATGCTTCTTAGTTCAATGTTTCTATATGGATAGAGAGTTAAGGTAGTTTAAATATCTAAAAAGCACTTATCTACTGGACAGCGATCTTCTTCAACTGCCTCTTATACATCTCCAATAGTTCCTGGCTTGTCGTTGCATCCTCGGGTCCTTTATCGGGTCTCCACCTTATGAATCTTGGGAATCTAATGGATATTCCAACACCGGATTTTACAACGTCTAGACAGCATGTGTGGAGTGGTGATAATGTTAGTTCAGCGCCTATGATCTCAGCTACCAAGGCTGGCATGATCCATACATCGGGCTCCATCTTAGCAACTACTCTAGGATGCTTACGTTCGAGCATGTATGGTTTAAGCATCTCCGGAAGCTTCTCAAGATCCTCATCTTTAAACCCGCTTCCAACCTTACACACTGTTTCGAATACATCTTTCTCCGGATTATATGATGCCATGAGGAGTGCTCCGAATTTTCCACCCCTCCTACCCCTACCATAGAATGCTCCTACAACTACTAGGTCGACTGTGTCGGTCATTTCGCTCTTATAGTCCCTCTTATACTTGATCCATAGCCATCCTCTAACACCGGCCTGGTATATAGCGTTTCTATGGAGGGCTTTAACCATTACACCCTCAGCACCTTCCTCTATAGCCTTTAGGAAGAATTTTTCAAGCTCCTCTGGATTATCTGTCTCGATGTATTCAGCGATCTGGAATACATCTGTCTCCTCAATGATCTCTTTAAGCTTAGCCCTACGCTCGGGTAGTGGTTTCTCAGTATAGTCTTCACCATCGACGTATAGGAGGTCGAATAGAAATACCTTCACCGGATACTCCTTAATAGCTATATGTATATCGTGTTTACGTTTACGATGCATTAGTTCCTGGAAGGGTCTGAGCTCGCCAGTGTCTGGATCATATACTACGATCTCTCCCTCAACGATTGCTTCATCGGCTTTAATATATCTACGGGCGTAATCTACAACATCGGGGTATTGATGCGTTATGTTCTCCAGTCTTCTAGAATAGATCCATATCTTATCACCCTTCTTATGTATCTGAGCCCTCTCACCATCATATTTATACTCGACATATGCCTTACCTCCAGCCTTTGTAAGCATCTCCTTAGGATCGCTGAGCCTCTCGGCCAGCATCGGTCTTATAGGAATACCTACCTCGGGCTTAATCCCTTTGAGAGCTTCAATACCTTTCTCGGCAACCATTTTAGCTATCATTCCAAGATCTGATCTTAGATTATAGGCTCTCTCAATAATTGGTCTAGCATGGGCTCCACCACCATATACCACGGCCAGTGCATCCATTATGGTTGCATCACCTATACCTACACGTAGCCTACCCTCAACGAATCTAACAATGTATTTAGCCTCTTTGGGAGATGCATCTGTTAAGAGTCCTGCTAATAGCTTGAGCTTAATATCCCTACTACCCTCACCCTGAGCCAAGGCTATCCTCGTAAGTGTTTCATATACATGGTTAACCGTTAACTCCTTCTTAGCAGGCATAAAGGCTAGTATCGATACAGCCTTCTTAGCCCTCTCCTCAGCCTTCTTCTTAAGACTCTCGGCAGCCTTACCTAGATCTCCTAGAGATTTATATAGTGATTCAACCTCAGATTCACGGCTATGTGTTGCCAAAGCTATTGCCTTAATAAGCATCTTCTCCCCAACACCTAGCTCCGGTAAACCCTTCCAATCAGGCCATAGCCTACCCTGTAGGATATATACTACTCGATCAATTATCTCGGGGGGAGTCTTCTTGAACAGGTTTACAAGGTATAAGGTCATCTGAGTCCTAGAGGTTATAAGCTCTATCTTCTCGAATGTATCAGCTATCTCTCTAAAGGGCATATCACCAACATATTTCTCCGTAGAAGACATTTATGGATGCACCCTTATAGCCATACTATGATTAACTATATAGGGTACCACTTAATATAGTTCAATATAGCTAAATAACTAGAACCGATGAGGATACCCGGCAAAGATGAGCACTTATATGCTGTGATTAATCAGTGTTACACTGAGGTGTTACGCATTGTATTTGAAACATATAGTGGTATTGATAACACTGCTACTAATTGTAGCATCGATACCATCTGCAACACTCATATACACTTATAACTCTGATAGAAACCCTATTAGAAGGTTGTCATTCCCATTACTGGCTGTTACAGATAATAACACCGGAACTATTGTAAATATTACTATCGAAGAGTATTTTCCGGGATCGGGTAAAATATCAATATACGATCCAAACGGATTCGTAGGATACGATACTACGGTGAGTATTAAATATGCTCTATTCATATCCGCAATACTTACAGACACAAACTATGAAATATACGATTACCGGGTAGTATTCCCCCAAAACACAAGGATCGAGGGTACGAGTGCTACATTATCCTTCATAATAGGATTCACATACCTGTTTAAAACAAATAGATCTAGAATAGATATAGGATCTACAGGACTAGTATCACCAAGCTTAATAATAGGGAATGTTTCAGCTATGCGGGAGAAAACTATAGCTGCTGAAAGGATCGGTATTAGAAAGGTTATAGGTGCTATAAATCCCAGGATCAAAGAGAATATTTATATTGGTATTCCAGACCTATTAACTGTTTATAGATATCTAGGATTCACAACAAATTATAGCCTACCGGTTATACCATACAAGCCCAGAATATATCATATAGCCTTTGAGAAATCATATAGTTACTTCATAGAAATGATCGATAAAATAATCGCTGCATCCGGTATTCCGATGAAACCTAAAACGTATCTAATGGCTCAAAAATATCATAGAGAGGGTGAATCCTATGTTGCAGCCAGCTATGCCTTCAGAGCCTTTATAGACACGATCAAATTATACCTGGCGAAACATAATAGTAGTTCAACGATAAACACTATAGCTTCATGGATAAGAGGCAATATTACCAAGTATAGATTACTACTAGATAAATACCTGTCAAACATAAAGAATATATCGTTATGGTCGCTAGATGCATTAATGAATTCCTTCATTAGGTACATGATCTCAAATTATCTATACAGCCTCTACAAGCAGCTACATGACACAGAATACCTAGTGTTAAGCTTAGCTAGGATACACACAGCAATACACTGGCTAACACCTGCAAACATGTCTAGACATCATACTATGATATTAGATCCCAATGCAGGATTACTGGATAGATACGTAAACCTCACAATAAACTATTTCTCATCGATGAAATATATCAATAGTAAATACTTCCAAACACTCTACCTTAATGCATCTACAAAGAATAATAGCCTCATGAAAATACTATATTACTCATACATATTATACCTAATCAATCTAAACATTGAGGGCTTAACAGTCCCAATATTCGATCCGTTTAAAAACTATGAGATTATCAGTGAGGCTAATAAGTCATTATATGATCTCTTCGTGAAACTGTATAGTCGTGTAGGGGATTTAACCCCCAGCTATCTATCAACGATCGATATAATTAGAGCATATATGAGGGAGGGCGAGAAACCCAGTGCTATAGGTGCTATAATATCATCACAGATCCTAGTATCAATGATCGAGTTAATACTGGCATCCCACTTTCCAAAATATAAGTCTATTAGGGGAGGGATAGAGTATGTAGGTTTAACAATAGGCTTCAACTATAAGACATTAATGATCATAGCACTGGTCTTAATAGCGATAGGTTCATTCATGTTTGGATATGAGGTTGGAAGGGTTAGAAGTAGTCGAGTATGGTCTTCTTAGAAGTCTTATCCCTCCTAACCCTCGTAATAATGTCTTTGAGTTTGTTGAAGTCCTCCTCTAATACCGGGAGTAGTTTTGGATAGTAGAGGGCTGCAGCCGGATGATATGTTGGATATATCTTAACATGTATATTATCTATATAGGCATCATATCCCCTACCATGCATTCTAGACATATTCTCCCATCTAAGACCACTTATCCTAAATAATACTCTGGCAGCATGTCTTCCAAGGGCTACTATTACCCTGGGCTTGATCAATTTGATCTGCCTTATCAAGTAGGGAAGGCATGCATTGATCTCTTCATCCGTGGGATCCCTGTTTCTAGGAGGTCTACATTTAACAATATTTGTTATAAACACATCCTTCCTTCTTATCCCTATGCCCTCCAATAGCTTTGTCAATAGTTTACCTGCGGAACCGACGAATGGTCTACCCGTCTCATCCTCACGCGCACCGGGAGCCTCCCCAACAAACATTATATCTGTTTCGAGACTGCCCTCACCGGGGACTGGGTTTCTCCTATATTTATATAGTGGGCATTTGCGGCATTTCATTATCTCCTCAATCAGTCTACGCCATTCATCGCTACTAGGATTCATTGGAAACCACCATATCCTATTAATTATCTCTTCATTCTAATAATTGTTTGATCTGTTTAAAGTGTTTACAGATTCAAAAACCGTTTTTATAGGTGAGATACTTATAAATAATAGTTGTGTTTAAACCCCTCATAGGTGGTAGAAGGTGTCTGGTGGAGTGCTTGATACTAGGCCTTTGATACGTATAGAGAATATAGTTGCTACCGTGATACTTGATCAAACACTCGATCTAAACCTTATTGAGAGTAAGATGCCGGAGAGTGTAACGTATCAGCCCGATCAATTCCCTGGATTGATACTTAGGTTGAATAAGCCTAAAACAACTGCACTCGTATTTAAATCCGGTAAAATGGTTGTAACCGGAGCTAAGAGCACCGCTCAGTTGATAGATGCTGTTAAGAGGATTATAAAGTTGTTTAAGAAGCATGGTATAAAGATCATATCTAAACCACGTATACAGATTCAGAATATTGTTGCTAGCGGAGATATAAACTACTATGTAAACCTAGAGAAGGCATCGTACCTCCTAGAGAATAGCATGTATGAACCTGAACAATTCCCCGGATTAATATATAGGATGAGGGAGCCTAGTGTAGTCCTATTAATATTCAGTAGTGGTAAAATGGTTATAACCGGGGCTAAGGAGGAGAGGGAGGTTGAGGAGGCTGTATATAAGATAGCTGCAAAACTTAAAGAGTTGAGCTGCCTAATATCTAAACAGCTCTTTCAATTCTAATCCTTAAATGATTTTATATTAAATAAACTATATAATTACCCTAACCAATATTTTTCTATACAGTGATGAAGCGAGCAGCCTAAGACCCATCATTGATCGTGGGGATGAAGATCCTCGTCTCACTCTGAAGACAATATAGATTATACGGTGCTCGTAATATTGTTTGCTTATGGAATAATAATAGTTCTAGATCTGGATAGGTTTGAGGAGTATACAGTCGAGCACGGTTATGACCAGTATAAGCCAAACATAGTTACCGGTACATTAACTAACTTGGTTAAAAACCTGGTATACAAATACAATGGATCGGTAATATATGGTTTAGATGAAGAAAGGGGGACGGAGGAGGCCATCATAGAAATACCATATTTTCCCGACGAAAAGATCGATGAATTAAAGAAGGATCTAGAAAAGATTAAAGATGAAATAAATAAACTGGGGGCTTCGATCTCCATAGTAGTGGTAAAAGACTATGTTACCGGTAAACCAGCTAGGAGTCGAAGGGAAGCATATCGTGGAACACCGGGTAGGAGGAAGGCATTACGAATACTCAGAAAGGTTAAGAGACGTGGTGGAAATAGAATATATGTAGAGGTTTAACCATTTTTAAACCCCAATAACCAATACATGATAGATAGAGTGATGAAGCCGACATAGTCAGACCTCCCTCATGGGGGATGAGGAGGGGTCGATAGTCTGAATTAAAAATAAAAGTATAAACATATACATATAGTTATGTATTCAGAATAAATATTTAATAAGGTGTATATTTTGGATCAACCGGTTGAAATAACCGTCCATGAGAATATTGAAGAACTTAGTGAGAAAATTAAAAGCCCTACGTTTGAAGCATATAAGACTTTAGAAGGAGTTTTTCAGGGTATTGAGAGGGTTATTGGCGATCAGATCCCTAAAATATTCGAGGAATTAACTGAGAGAAGCTCCCATAAATGCCTATACGTTAGACTAAGTCTTCGAAAGAAGAGTGGAGCATGGGACGAGGGAATATTATTAATATGTAATAAAAAGGTTTTAGCATCCCATGGAGTATTCGATGAAAAGAATTATTCTGGGAGGGAATCCCTCGAAATACTAGCCAGAAACATAAACCAGGACATGTATACTGCAGGCTTGATAGAGATCACAGAGCTACCCATACGCTTCATAAAGGAGAGGCTTGGGGTAAAGATCGAGGAGGCCGTTGCGGAGAAGGAGGAAGAGGTTAAAGCTAGGAAGCCCCCGAGACTAGCGGCCAAGCCTAGGGAGGAGAAAATTGAAGAGGTTATTGAGGGAGCTGAAAAGACTAGTGTAACGATTCCGGTTGAGATGAGTATGGAGAAGACTAAGATCCTAAGTGTTGAGGAGGCAAAGAAGTTCCTACCACCAACAATAGCTCCAATAATGAATATACCGGGCGTTAAACCGCCGGAGACTATTAAAGAGGAGAAGGTTAAGAAACCAGCTAAACCGCTGAAGATCGAGGAGGTTATGAGTGTTGAAGACTCAATACTAGAACTCAATGATAGATTAATAGATCTATCGAGTAGGGAGAAGATCCATATAATTCAGGCAGTTGTTATGGGTGGATACGAAGAGTTAACCATAGAGATTGCTATAACGAAGCTTGGATTAGTTAATAAGAGGGCTAAGATGATAAAGATCGCTGAGACCATTGCTAAGGTTCTCGAAGATATATTATCTAAACAGAGATCACCGTTTAGAAGGATAACGGTGATCGTTAGACATGGATACGATGCTGTAAAGATTACTAGAGAGGTCAAAGCTACAGTCTACAAATAAGCATAGCATCATCTAGAGAGTTGAAACCCATATATAAATAAGCCTTCCTATCTAGGGCTACTAGTTTAAATGATACAATACCACTAATATCCTCCATATAGGAACTATAGGGTAATTCCTCTCCGGATTCCATAGGTACCCATGTTATTACCCCTAGAGAATCTGTAGATCCATGCTTTCTTATAATCGGTGAGAGATATTCGTTTCGATTTGAGGATATATTTGTGCCTGCTTGATAGGGTCCGGATGCTGGTAGTATTAGTATTTTGGAGTTCTTATCCGTATTCATTATGATTAGTGCCGGTGTTTTAGATGATGATAAACACCTAATTGCTGGGTGTTCATGCCCTATAACAACTAGATCGTATCCATTTATGTCTAGATCGATATGTCCATGCGTGAATAATACGTTACCTATACCCCTAACATGTGTCTCATAGTATTTGACTAGTTCTAATCCATACTTCTTCAATATTAATGGTAGATAGTTATCATGGTTTCCACGGATAAGTATTATTTCTTCAACATCTTTCTCCCGGAGGTAGTCTAGGAGTTTGCCTACCTCCCTCTTCTCTTGTCTCAGAAGCCTATCGAAGGCATGTTTTAGATCACCATCTATTATAACCCTTCTAATCTCACCATCTAGCAGACTATATGCCTTATCGAGGTATTCGATAATCCTCTTAAACTGTCTACGGGGAACTATTATAGAGCCAACATATCTAACATAGTTACTCCTCTTACCTGAGGTATACATGTATCCCCTCGCTAGGGCTTCTTCATATCCTAAATGTAGATCAGAGAGGACTATAGCTTCAAGATCTGGTATGTAGAGTATAGGTGTTCCCGGAACTAGGTATATGTTCCTAGGCGCATCCCTTAATAGATCGCCTAGCTTTATCAAGAAGTTCATTCAGCATCTCCAATATCATAGTTTATGTTTAGGAGTGTATAGGTGTAGCGGGCCCGCCGGGATTTGAACCCGGGACCTACGGGTTAAGAGCCTCGACCTCCGGCTGGCCTCCCCTTCATATCTCTAAGACTATATTGGATTATTAAATTTTTCCGATAACTCTGGCTATTGGTAGGCAGTCCTTATTATATTTGATCTCCACTAGTAGTTTCTCCCCTATAATGTTTCTCCTAGAGGGTATTGTTACAAGTATTGTCTTTCCCATGGTTACACCTATATATTCCCCCCTAAAGACTCCTCGGGCGGATACCTTGACGGCTATTCTATCCCCTCTACGTATTGGGCATGGATACCTCTTCATCCTCTTCATACCCCACTCCTCCATACTCCAGCTGAGCTTTAAGCCTAGGCTCTGCTCCAACTCCTTGATCCTTTTCCAGAAAACCCTCCAGCTTAGGGGTTTGACATATGGGATCCTTCTACCATATTTATGAACGTTATACTTCTGTATGGTTGCGGGGGGCCATTTCTTCCCAGCACCTATCCTATAAGCCCATTTAACCACTTCGATAACATCTCTATCATTTACACCAGGTATCCATACCGGTGTTACATGTAGATCAATATCCGTGTTATGTATTATGTATTCAGCCATATCGATTACACGTCTAAGATCGAACCATTTAACACCCTGGAGAATCCTAGCCTTCTCCGGATCCATGGTATCTATGCTTAGATTTATCCTATCAAGCCCGGCTTTATCCAGTTTATCTATAATATCCTTATTTAACAGCTCACCATGTGTTTCAATGGCTACACTTGTGATCGATGGCTCCTCCTTTAAATCCCTGACAAGCTCTATGAGCCATGGATATGTGAAGGCGTCTCCAATAGTGTCTATGAGGGCTTCTACACCACCACCCTTATATTCTGCAATGGTTTTAGTTGTCTCAACTATAGAGTCTTTATCAACTAGGAATTCAGCCCATCTATTCCTACTATAGGGTCCGGCGTCTACACTACAGAATATACAATTTAGGGGGCAGAGGGTTGTAGGTCTGACCTGTAGGACGTTTGTTCCACGATCTATTACTCCGAAGCCTATATAGCCTATTAACGGATAACCCTCAACTAGATAGAGTATGCGTTTACTCCAGATCCTCCCCTGGACCGTGAACTTTACTGTTTCCATAGCGTTTAAACCATCAATTCATCCCTGAATCTTAACCATTAATATTTATAAGCTAATAAACAATAATCAATTGTAATGTCAACATATCCATTTAAATAAGTATTTTGGGAATGTGTATGTCTTGGAACGAGGTGTAGTGGTTGCCAGAAAAGCTGTTAGAGGTTCGTGATCTTAAAACATACTTCTACACGACCAAGGGTGTTGTAAAAGCTGTCGACGGTATATCCTTCACCCTAAATAAGGGGGAGGTTATGGGTTTAGCCGGTGAATCGGGGTGTGGTAAGAGTACTACAGCGTATTCTATTATAAGACTAGTACCGCCGCCGGGGAGGATCGTTGGTGGTAAGATCATTTTCGAGGGTAAGAATCTCCTCGATATGGATAGTGAGGAGTATAGGCGTAAGATTAGATGGAAGAAGATCTCGATGGTATTTCAGGGAGCTATGAATGCTTTAAACCCTGTATATACCATCGGTGATCAGCTGGCTGAGGTATTCATGATACATAGGGGTATGACTAAGAGGGAGGCAATGCCCCACGTATATGAGCTATTAAGCATGGTCGGAATCGATCCTAAGAGGGCTAAGAGCTATCCACATGAATTATCCGGTGGTATGAAGCAGCGTGTAATGATAGCTATGGCTCTAGCGCTACACCCACCACTAGTAATAGCGGATGAACCGACGACAGCGCTAGACGTAGTTGTTCAAGCACAGATCATGAATCTCTTGAAGAAGCTTCAGAGGGAGCATGGTATATCGATCATACTGATCACCCACGATCTAAGCCTTATAGCCGAGATAGCTGATAAGGTTGCAATAATGTATGCTGGTAAAATCGTAGAGTATGGAACTGCAGACCAGGTATACTTGAACCCGCAGCATCCATACACTAAAGCATTGCTAAACAGTATACCTAGGATACGTGGAGAGATAAGTAAGCTCGAATGGATTCCTGGCCAACCACCAGACTTAATAGCACCACCACCTGGATGCCGTTTCCATCCGAGATGTAAGTTTAAGATGGATATATGTATGAAGGAGGAACCGCCGGTCATAGAGGTTGAACCCGGACACTATGTAGCATGCTGGCTACATGCGAAGAAGTGATTGGAGGGTGTTCCGTATGGCTAGGATATATGTCCCCGAACCAACCGAGAAAACAATCCTATATGTAAAGGATTTGAAGACGTGGTTCCCCCTCAGAAGGGGTATAATTGAGGTTCTACGCCGCCTACCCCGTAGATATGTTCATGCAGTTGATGGAGTATCGTTCCAGATCGAGGAGGGGGATGTATTCGGACTAGCTGGTGAATCCGGCTGTGGTAAGACTACAACTGGTAAGACAATAATTAGGCTCATCGACCCCACTAGTGGAGTAATAGCATATAAGCCGCGTAAGAGGCTATTGGATGAATGGGCTGAGATGGGATATGAACCACCAGTTATAGATAAGCTTGGAAGCATAGACTTGGCAAAGGTTCCGTCAAAATACCTTAAACCATTGAGGAAGGAGATGCAGATAATATTCCAAGACCCTTATGGAAGCCTGAATCCAAGGGCTAGGATATACGATATATTGGAGGAACCACTATTAATCCATGGTATAGGTACTAGGGAGGAGAGATATGAGTTCGTAGCTAAAGCCCTCGAAGCCGTAAAGCTTATACCGCCAGAAGACTTCATGCGTAGATACCCTCATCAGCTGAGCGGTGGGCAGAGGCAGAGGGTTGGTATTGCTAGAGCATTAATACTTCAGCCTAGATTCATAGTAGCTGATGAGCCTGTATCGATGCTAGACGTATCTATACGTGCAGAGATCCTAGAGTTGATGATGGAGCTTAAGCGTAGGCTGGGATTAACATATGTATTCATAACACACGACTTAGCATTAGCCAGATATATTACGAATAAGATCGCCATAATGTATCTCGGAAAGATAGTTGAGATGGGTGATACTCGTAGGGTATTGGAAAACCCGTTGCATCCATACACCAAGGCATTAATAGCTGCAGTTCCAGACCCCGATCCTAGGAACCGCCATATATTGAGGGAGCTACCTATTAAGGGTGAGGTTCCAAGCGCTGTAAATATTCCGCGTGGATGTAGGTTTAGACCTAGATGTGTAGTCTACGATAATACTCCGAGGATTCAGAAATACTGCCAGACGATCGAGCCACCGTTAATAGAGGTTGAGAAGGGACACTATGTATCATGCTGGCTATACGGTGAGCCTGAGGAGATTATAAAATCCCTTCGGAAATAAAATATTTTAGAAGCTTGAAATCATCCTAAAGATCAATGTGGTAGCTATTATTAATAATATGAAGGCTGGTAGTGCCAGTATTAGGTATGGTTGATGTTCGATCTTATATGATGCATTCATTTTCAATGTGCAGCTATAATTGCTAACCCTCATAAGGGTATACATTGTATCACAGTATATATTATTTATCTCGCCATAAGGCTTGATCGTATAGTTTTTAACAATATAATTTTTACCGCTGGCTATAACAAAGGTTACATTAACTGGTTGATCACAGTATGATGTTAGATTAACCCTTACATCATATATGGATAAACTACTATCATAGCCGTAGATCTCGTATAGATCCTTATTAACACCATTACTAAGATCTATAACTATAGAGTCGCTACGAGACTCAACATATGAGGTCAAAGATAGTATCGAAAACATCAATCCGAGGAACAATATCCCGAATAAGAATATTATAAACCTCATAAACACCACACCACTAATTCACCTAAAAGCTAAACCACTAATAAACCAATCGCAGAACACTTATGTTTCCATTGTGGGTTTCAAGTGGGTAGTTTTATATACCACTATAAGAGGGTATAGTAAACATTAATAAGTAAGTATTTATGAGTAGAATTAATGGAAGACATACGGAGAGGTGGCGTTTTTGGGTTATGGTAGATATGTTGTGGTTCGTTTCCTAAATGCACTGCTAGTACTATTTATAGCGATACTGATCTCCGTATCGATATTCTCAGTGCTTGAAAG
The DNA here is from genome assembly GCA_027028545.1 of Desulfurococcales archaeon. Lineage (GTDB taxonomy): Archaea > Thermoproteota > Thermoprotei_A > Sulfolobales > Desulfurococcaceae > JALVIT01. The sequence goes on along the minus strand of JALVIT010000220.1, from coordinate 6,943 downwards.
GGTTCAATATGAAGCTCAGGCTAGGAATGAATTAATGATGACCCTTAGAGGTATGAAGATCACACCGGAATACCGCACATATACATTGAATAAAACACTTGAAACACCTCTAAACGATACCGTTAAGAATGCATTAGGGATTAAGGGAGGGAAGATCAAGTCTATAACAGTGAATATAACTAATGACTGTAGCGATACAATAACGATCACACTGAGAAAGGTTACGGGCCAGGTATATAAAAAGATAAGCGTCGATCCGGGTAAGTCGATCACATTAAACATTGGATCACCAACGGATAGAATAGAGATAACTGGTGCAACAGGATGTACTATAGGAGCTAATGTTAAATATGTTGAAGACGTTACCCAGCAGAAGCTTAACCGTATAATGGATCAGAAGTGGCAGCAGCTGGTTAAAAAGTATGGATTGGATCAGCCACTATATGTTAGGATCGCGAACTGGACTATACGTACATTAACGCTGGACTTCGGTGAAGCCCGTCAGGCTTATCCAGCATATGGTAAGACTAAGAATGTTAGATCGATGATCCTATTAGCTATTGGCAGGACAGCACTATTATTCACAACTGCCGAGATAATAGCTGTAGCTATAGGATTAATCCTAGGACTATACGCGGCGTATCGTAGGGGAGGCATATTTGATAGATCATTATCGGTATTCGCATTAACAACCAATAGTATACCTATGTATTGGCTCGGTATGATACTCATACTATTATTCGCATACACCCTAGGCTGGTTCCCACCGAGATCATGGGAGGCTATACCTGAGGATGTTAAGGCTTCACCATTATCATTATTCATATGGTATCTACACCATATGGCTCTACCACTATTCACAATAGTATTTGTAGCGTTCGGATCACTAGCATGGTATACTAGAAACATAGCATTAAGCACATTCCAGGAGGACTTCATAATGGTTGCATGGGCTAAAGGGTTGCCAAGTAAGAGGGTTTTGATGAAGCATGTATTAAGAGCTATAAGCCCACCAATAGTTACAATGTCGACATTTGCAATAGTGTTCTCATTCTTCGGAGCGATAATTAGTGAGGTAGTATTCCAGTGGCCGGGTATGGGTAGGCTATACTATTCAGCCCTATCAAACACTGACACACCAGTAGTCATGGCTGTAACATATCTAAGCATTATGGTTGCAGTATTCACAAAGTTCGTCCTAGACCTAATATATGGGTTCCTAGACCCACGTGTTAAAACAGCCTAGTAGATGATGGGGGTGTATTAGGAGATGTATGCTGAGAGGAAAGTTGTTAAAACCGGATTCAAAGAATCCCTCAAATATAAACTACTTGGATTGAAAGCCTTCTGGGACGAGTATAAGAGGTTTAAGATAGGTATAGCAGGCTTACTATTACTGCTATTCATCATAGGGATGGCTATATCGGCAAACATTATAGTGCCAGCCGATGTAAGGACTAGCTGGGCTGATAACCCCAGATGGGTTTATAATCCAAAACTAGTACCGCCAGCATGGATAAACCTATTCTCATCGAAGAAATACCTAACACCAACAAATGTTGAAGTTGAAGACATAACCGAGTATTGGCATACATGTGTAGAAAAACAGATAATACAGAATAAGGAGTATCTACAGAAACTCCCAGAGGAGAGGAGAAAGCTGATCATCGATAAGTTCGAGGAGATATGTAAAAAGTACTATAAGGACAAAGGCTACTCATACATATTCACATACGATCTAAAGGCCGACATAGTTGGAGACGATATGATGATAATATTCAGAAACCTAAACCACAACATAACGGTGAAACTAGACATATATCGACCAGACGGGATCAACATAACGGACGTAGAGCTTGGAGATCTATCACCAACGCTCAGCGTTAATGCAACGAGAAATGTTACAGCTGGTGGTGCAGTACTCTTCGGGTTAACTGCAATACCTATAAAGCTCCAGTTTAACCAACCCCTCGGAGAGGCTATTCTCAAAAAACTGGTTAAACCAGTGGCTGGTGAAAACGCTTCTCTAAGCCTTGAGAACAAATTCAGTATTAAGGCATTATCCGTAGTCCCATTCATATTCATGAAGGCTACACCAGCTATTGGAAACGCTACAGCGCCAACACTTAAAGGAACATACACCTTCGTGGTATCAGTGATCGTAAAGGGTAATGGAACTATGACTGAGGAGAATAGGCCGGAGATTACTATAAGGTTCCCGGGTGCAGCCTACGGACTCCTAGGGACTGATTCTAGGGGTAGGGATAACCTATACACTATACTACTAGGCTCACAGCTAGCCCTACTACTAGGATTCACCTATTCGGTAGCAGCCGTAATCATAGGTGTAATATATGGTGCTACAAGCGGCTTCATGAGGGGTAGTGGTAGAATGTGGGTTGATGAAGCAATGCAGCGTGTAAACGAGGTCTTATATGCGTTGCCAGTACTGCCATTCCTCATAATGTTCTCCTACTATCTGAGAGTTGTCTATAAGGTTCAGCCGAACATATTCCATATAGCGGCGATGCTATTGATCTTCGGATGGACGGGCGTAGCGATCGTTACTCGTAGCATGGCTTTATCGATAATGGGGCAGCCATACATCGAGGCGGCTGTAGCTGTTGGAGCTAGTGGTAAGAGGATACTGTTTAGATACGTATTGCCACAGCTAGTGCCGTACACCTTCGCCGCAATGGCTCTAAGCATACCTGGCGCGATACTCATGGAGGCTGGTCTAAGCTTCCTAGGACTAACCGATCCTAACATGCCTTCATGGGGTAGAATGATCTATGAAGCACAGAACGCTTTAAAAGCATGGTGGTGGATCCTCCCACCAGGATTAATGATTACATTGACAGCTGTAGCCTTCGCGTTCATAGGGACAGCGCTAGATACTATAGTTAACCCGAAGCTACGTGGACGCTAGTACCCATATATTTTTATTGTTCCACGTACTCCGAGCAAAAGATTTGACTTCATCGGAACACCTCCCACAGATATGGTTCAATCCTACATGTAGTGGGAGATAAATATATTTGGTTATAGATGTGAATATATCAAAGAAAAAGGCTTAAATATTAACCAAGTATAATGTTCTAGTCGGGTGTTAAAGTCATGACTAAGAACCTTATAAGATACACGTTATTCGCATCATTATTCATACTAATCACATTATCCATGATAACACCCGCAGCACTAGCACAGAGGCCAGGACCACCATCAGACAAGATACTATACGATGTAGTAACAAAGATCGAGGACGGTATACTATCAGTAGTCAACGGCGACCGCGACATATTCTTCTGGCCTGTAACAAGTGCACAGATAAAAGCCCTCGGATTATCAGAGCAGCAGCTTCAGAACGTTAGGCTAATACCACAATCAACATCTCTAAACGCACTACTATTCAACCCATATACTGACGACAGCGAGCTAGGTAAGTACGGTGTTGGGACATCATCAGCGGACAACAAAACACACTTCAACCCGTTCGGTCTGAGGAAGTTCAGGTTTGCAATGAACTATCTGATAAGTAGGAAACACATAGTTGAGGAGATAATGCAGGGAAGCGCTAACCCGCAATACACGATCATAGGACCATCCCATCCAGCATATCCACACATTAAGCCTGTTATCGACGAGCTAGGATTAAAGCCTGAAGGAGACATCGGTAAGGCGTTATCACTCATAGACGACGTATTCACATTTGCACAGAACGGGCTGAGAAGCCTAGGATACGACCTATACAAGAAGTCGGATTCAACAGCACCAGCAGGATACTGGTGGACATTCAAGAGACCGGATGGATCAGAGGAGACAGTAACAGTTCACTTCCTAATAAGAGTTGAGGATGAGAGGAAGGATATTGGAAACTATGTTGCAGACCTACTGGAGAGCATCGGTATAAAGGTTGACCGCGTATATATTGAGAGGGGTCAGGTATTCACACTAGTATATGGTGCAGACCCCACAACTCTAGACTGGCACATCTACACTGAGGGATGGGTTTCAACAGCCGAATCACCATTCATCGAGTGGGATATCGCATGGTACTATGCAGGCTGGTTCTACGGACTACTACCGACATGGGCAAACCTATACTGGGCATATACACCCGAGCATGAGGAGAACCTATGGGGAGAAACAATACAGAAGTTCATCGAGGAAGAATCACTAAAGCTCGTAAAAGGTGTATATAAGGGAGACGAATACTGGGAGATGGCTAGACAGCTGGTAAAGGCTGGCATTGAGGAGAGCATACGTGTATTCCTAACAGAAAACGTCCAGTTCTTCGTAGTGAACAAGCGTGTAGAGACACTAATCGCCGGTAGATCGACAGGTCTATACAGCCCATTCGTCTTCAGGACAGCACAGACACCTGATGGAGTAATAAAGGTTGTACAGTTCTCAGCACAGGCAGCACTATTCATGAGCTCATGGAACCCGGTAGGCGGCATGACAGACATCTACAGCACCAACATCTGGAGATATGTCCACGAGTATGCAGGCTACTATCATCCATCAACTGGTGAATTCATACCAATGGCTGCATCATGGAGTGTAGAGTACGGAGCACCTATAGACAAGACAAAGATACTAGTATACAGAGGAGGATGGATGACGCTAGAAGACTACCTCAACCAGTATCCAGACGATTGGAGGGCTACAGTTGGAGCATATGCTCCGGTAAAGGTTGTGTTTAACTACAAGGAGAACGCCTTCCACGACGGCGAGGATGAGAATCTATGGCATGTGCTAGAATCGCTGGCATTCATATGGGACTGGGCAACAAATGATTCAGACATACGTGGTGGAAGCGATCCATACTATCACCCGAACATAGAGTCAAGCTACTCATATCTATTCGGAACATTCAACACAACAACCCATGCATTCCAGGACGGTACAATGATCGGTATAGAGATAATCAACGACACAGCAATAGCAGTATATGGAACATACGCACACCCGATCAGCGAGGGTGAGACAGCAGCCTACTACCTATTCTACGAGACATGGAGCCCAGCAGTAACAGCAGCCATGGAGTACTGTGTAATCAACGGAGGACCAGTAAGCGGTGCAAGCTACGGATGGTATGAGGGTGAAGCTGACAGATACATCGACGCCTTCGACACAGATCACCTAACAGACATTAAGCAGGCATTAACAATTATAAAGAACGGACAATACACACCACCATGGATCGAGTCCACAAACGCTCTAGCATCACAATATGGGTTACCAACCTATAACCTACAGGATGCAGCCGATAAGGCTCTGAACTTTATAAACACCTATGGACACGCTGTAATAAGCAATGGACCATTCTACATCGCAGTATACAACCCGACAGAGCTACACATGGAGCTAGACGCCTTCAGAGACCCCAGATATCCATTCACCGAGGACTACTGGATCGAGCACCTAGCGGTGTTAAGGCTTGAAATAGTTGACGTTGAGCTAGGATCACCAACCGTCATAGCGCCTGGAGATCCGATCAACCTGACAGTAACGGTTGTAGATCACGAGCTACAGCCTGAAGACAGACAGCTGAAGCCACGCACAGCATGGGTTGCAACATCATTAATAGACCCAACAGGTAGAGAGCTATTCCAGGTTGAAGGTGAGAGGACCGGAGACTACACATGGTTCATCGACATACCAGGAAACATGACAGAGACCCTACCCGACGGAAGCTATACGTTAAGAGTAATGGTTGGAAGATTCAAGGGCATACCGGAGACCACAGAGGATATACCAATATCGGTATTATCATTAAAGAGAGAAGTAAGCGAGATTAAGAAGACCGTTAAAGACTTGATCGACCAGCTCAACAACCTACAAGCACAGCTAAACCAGACAACAGCTGCAACAGTACAGGCATTGAAGCCACTATTACAGCAGACACTATCAGTAATGAACCAGACACTAACAACACTAGGACAGGTGGGAACATCCGTAGATGATGTAAAGAGCACAGTATCCGATCTAAAGACAAGCCTAGACGATATCAAGAGCACACAGAGCAGCCAGGCTAAGAAGATCGACGACACAGCTAAGAAGGTTGATGACTTATCAAAGAAGGTAGACGACCTAGCTGGAGCTGTAGGAACTGTCCAGACACTAGTAATAATAACATTAATCATAGCAATAATCGCCGTAGTAGTACCCTTCGTGAAGAAGTAAAGGACTTTTTCCCATCCAATAAAGGGAAAACTAAATATTTTTTACTTCAACACTCCTATAATTAACCTAGTCAAGTATAGAATGATTACCCAGTTATACTTCTAGGTGTAGATCCTTGAGAGATCCTAATAGAGATGTGGGAATAGTTGGTTGGGGAGCATATATTCCCAGATGGAGGCTCCCATTAACCGAGATCACGAGGATATGGGGCTTCTCACCCGAAACACCCCGAAATTTAATGGTTGAGGAGAAGGCTGTAGCTGGTAGAGATGAAGACTCTGTAACTATGGGTTGGGAGGCTGCTAGAAACGCATTGTTAAGAGCAGGGATCGATCCGGGTGAGATAGGTGCTGTATGGTTTGGTACGGAGTCTAAGCCATACGCCGTCAAACCATCGGCAACGATCATAGCTGAAGCCCTAGGTATAACCCCTAAAACAATGGCTTCAGACCTAGAATTCGCATGTAGAGCTGCTAGCGAAGCCCTAAGGATAAGTATTGGGATGATAGCCTCCGGAATGATCAAGTATGCACTGGTTATAGGCTCAGATACAGCACAGGCTAATCCTGGAGATATATTAGAGTACACAGCTGCATCGGCAGCTACAGCATTAATAACTGGTCCAGCCGGAGAGGCTGCAGCAGTCTTTGAGGGTAGCTATACATATGTAACGGATACACCAGACTTCTGGAGGAGGGCTCACATACCATACCCGTTGCATGGTGAGGGGTTTACGGGTGAGCCAGCCTATTTC
>JALVIT010000219.1 GCA_027028545.1 Desulfurococcales archaeon | reverse complement strand
CTAGTCTCTTATCCTTCTTCCTTCTTCTACTCACAAGGTGTTCACCTCTTGGTCTTCTCCATATATAATAGTTTACGTATTGTTGGGCTAATACCTATTTCTAGTATTTCCTTAATTATTTTTCTATAGTCATCAATGTTTATCCTTAGGGTTCTGTATCGGTTGTTTCTTTCAGCTATCCATTGGACTATGAGGTGTTTGCATGATAGTAGTTGTTTCCTAGTCATAACCCCTATGTTGAAGTTTTTACATGTGCAGTATGTTTTTGGTATGACTATGTGGTCTTCCCTATGCCCGAGATATATCCATGTTGGTGCTTCCATGCCGTAGTCTTTTATGAATATCCTGATCATCTTCCTTAGACCGGCTAATGCATATGCTTCCCTCATATTTCTGAGTTCTCTCTCCGTTAAACCCTCGATGTATTCCATGGTTGTGTTGCTGTCTATATTGGACATATCCTATGCCTCATAAACTCTTACTACACCGTTCGGATAACTGATCAATACAATATCTACTAGTTTATGGGGGAAGAGACCGGTCTCTACGACTCCGTTAATCCTCTTAATCCATCTATCCCTCTCACCGGCATCCTCTATCCTTCCAAGGTATAGATCGATAACTACCCCCCCACTATCCGTTATCACTGGTCCATCCTTACCCCTACCCATTCTAATCCTAAACCTAACCCCCTCCTCTCTAAGCCTGTTAACAACATAGGGTAGTGTTGGTGGTGAAACTTCTATTGGAACCGGTTTTAGGTATAGGTAGTCTCTATTATTGAGCTTCGTATAGTCTCCGATATAGATTCTAAGCTTCGATCTAAGTGCTAGCTGTTTCTCCCATAATAGTGCTGCCCCCCTACCCTTAACAAGGTCTAACCTATTACTAGCTTCATCGAATCCATCAATATATACATCGATCACACCACTGATGTGTGGTGTATATGTTTTATATCCGTGTTTCTCGAGGTATAGGAGGGTGTCTAGACTTGAAACATAGATCTCTTTATCCGCTAAAATACCTGATCCTACGAGTCTATCTATGAAGTATTTAATTGTTGAACCAGTACCCAAACCTATAGAGTCGGCATCCCTTAATACATCATATAGATAACTATATACATATTCACCGACAATCCTCTTCAAACCGGACAATATAGGGGACACCAACTCTACAACAAACTTTACAACGAATACGGTTTAAAGGGGGGTAGATGGGCCCGCGGGGATTTGAACCCCGGGTCACGGGGAGCCTCGCCCCTGGACCTATATGATACGGTGGCTCGGCTCTGAGGGGTCCCGAACCCCGCATCCTAGTCCAAGCTAGACGACGGGCCCTCTGTACTAGGTTATTATAGAGTGGTTGGGGGGATATATTGTTTCCTTACCTTTTTTGGAATTATATTTTTGATAATGTAGTGTTCATGGTTTATTTCCTAACTTATTGCTGATGAAAAATTGTTGGTGGAGACATTTATTATTCAAATATCTTTTTCAGATTCTTATCGAATGGCGGTTTTACGACGCCCTTCTCCGTAATTATCGCTGTTACTAGGTCTGGATCTGTTATGTCGAATGCATAGTTTAATGCTGGTATTTCTGGTAGTGTTATTGGTTTTCCTAGAACCTTTCTTACTTCGTCGGGGTTTCTCTCCTCTATGATTATATCGTTTACAGTTGAGTCTAGATCTATTGTGCTTGTAGGTGCTGCTACATAGAATGGTATATTATTCCTCTTAGCTGCTAATGCGATCATATATGTCCCTATCTTGTTTGCCACGTAGCCTTCGCGGGTGATCCTATCAGCACCCACTATTACTAGATCTACCAGTCCCTTACGGATAACGTATCCAGCCATGTTATCTGTGATCAATGTTACAGGTATCCCCTCGCGGGCGAGCTCCCATACTGTTAATCTAGCTCCCTGGAGGACTGGTCTTGTCTCGGTTGCTATCACCTTGATCTTCTTACCCCTATACCATGCAACCCTTATGACTCCCAGTGCTGTTCCGAAGGCTGCTGTTGCTAGTGCTCCGGCGTTGCAGTGTGTCATTATTGTTGCTTTATCCGGTATTAGTTCTGCACCGTATTCTCCCATCTTTATATTGCTCTCTATATCCTCCCTCATAATGTTCAGTGCTTCTTCTTCGAGCATATCGGTTATCTTATCGGTGCTATACCCCTTCCCCAGTCCTTCATGTAGTTTTTTCTTCATCCTATTTAGGGCCCAGAATAGGTTGTGGGCTGTTGGACGGGTGTTCCATAGTAGTTTTATGGCTTCGTTGATCATCCTTGTATATTCCTCCAAGTCCCTCTCCACTATCTTGTGGGCGTAGGCTGCTACTCCGAGGGCTGCTGCTACACCTATTGCAGGCGCCCCTCTGATCTCCATATTTATTATTGCTTTAGCTAGTGTTGGGGGTTCATCGCTGCATTTAACTTCTTCGGTGAATGGTAGTTTGGCTGTGTTCAACCAGCAGACCCTTTTATCCTCTCCATCCCACCATATAGCTCTTATCTTTAATGGATAGGGGTATTCCGTAGACATACCTATACACCGGGTGATTGCTGATGGATGGGTCTTTATAATGTATCAATATGGGTGATAATTAATAAAGCATTGTTTAATCCACTAATAATGGGTTAATCCATAGCGTTTACGGGTGTATACGGTATGCCTATGGTGTATAATATCGTTTTCGATGAGGATAGGTGTCTAGGCGTATTGGATAATCCGGTCGGTGTTAGGGATCTATATAATAGATGGTTCGGTAAGCTCGTGGATAATAAGCTACTGCTTGAAGTTGTTGAGATAGCCTACCTATTGATTCGTTCTAGGATTAGGATAATAGATAGGGGTAGGGTTTATTCAAGTCTTGAAGACTTTATGAATAGATACTTTAACTGTATTAAGGAGTTCTTCTGGCCTAAGCTTGTCATATATAGGGATTTAAGGGATCGTGGTAGGAGGGTTAAGGTTTTGGGTGATAACGAGTTCTTGGTTAAGGATAAGTATGGTAATCTTAGACTTGTAGTCGTCTTGGAGGAGGGTAGTAATATTGAGGTGAGCGATCTTAATAGATGGATCGGTAAGGCTAGGGATAATAACCTGATCCCGGTCCTAGCGATAGTGAGTCTTCAGGGTGATCTAACATATTATGAGATTAGCGGTATAGATCTTAGGAGGGATTGATTTGAACACATATCTACCCCCAAGGGGTATGAGGGATATATTCGGCGAGGATGCTGAGATATACGAGTACGTATTCTACGAGTTTAAGAGGATCGCTAAACTACACGGTTTTAAACCAGTCTATACGCCAACTATTGAATTCTTCAAGCTCTTCGCTGAGAAGAGTGGTGAGGAGATTAGGGAGACCATGTATGTGTTTAAGGATAAAGCTGGTAGGGTTGTAACCCTACGCCCCGAGGTGACCGCTAGTATTGTCCGTTTATATCTCCGTAGCTTGAGGGGTTGGGTTAAACCGGTTAAGCTATACTATGTTGCCCAGTGTTTTAGGTATGAGGAGCCTCAGAGGGGGCGTTATAGGGAGTTTTGGCAGGGTGGTTTAGAGGTTATAGGTGTGGAGGGGTTGATGGGTGATGTTGAAGCCGCTTATGCTGCTTCAAGGTTTTTAGAATCCATAGGTGTTATACATAAATATGTTGTTGGTAATGTAGCCTTTCATAGAGCTATTATGAACGTATATGGTTTACCGGATGATTTTCAGGAACATATACTACACTTGATCGATAAGAGGGATGTTGATAGGGCTTTAAGGGAGTTATCGGGTAGGAGTCGGGATGCATCTAATCTGTTAGGCGAGTTTCTAGGGATCGGTCTGGAGGAGATCGAGGAGTTCCTTAATCATAGGAGAAGTATACTCGGTGATCATCTAGATAAGTTGTTGTTCGAGTATGAGAGGCTTAGAGGGTTTATAGATATTTTGAATAAGATGGGTTATGAAGCCGAATACGACCCCCTACTAGTAAGGGGGTTGGCGTATTATACTGGTTTAATCTATGAGTATAAGGCTAAGAGCGGTGATTTAAGGATCAGTATTGGTGGTGGGGGAAGGTATGATGGTTTATCAACAGTTTATGGGGGACCCTATGAATACTTCACCGGTCTAGCCCTAGGTCTTGATAGGATTATCCTAGCTCTAGGTAATGCTAAGGTAGCTGGGAGGGTTACCGCTGCAATCATAGCTTTGCCAGGAATCCCTATGGAGGAGGTCTTTAATGTTAAGAAGCTCTTAGAGGAATATGGCGTATCGTCGAGTATAATACATGTGAAGAAAATTAGGAAGGGCTTAAGTATTGCCAGTAGGAAGGGGTATAAATACGCTATAATCATGGGGGTTAGGGAGTTCTCAGAGGGAAAGGTTAGTGTTAAGGATTTAGAGACGGGGGTTCAGGAGACAGTTAATATCAAGTTTCTACCCCTATATATTATATTGAGGGTGTAGAGGGTTAGTAGGTTAAGATTTTTTTGCTTAAATACTAATATTGTTTCTAGGGTTGATGGGTATGGGGCATGATCTAGGCCTACTCCTACTGTTGATAGGTGCGATACTTATAGTTGTTGAGATAGCGACGCCCGGCTTCTTTATAGCCGTTCCTGGAACCATTTTGATAATATATGGTATATTGCTGATAATCTTCCCATGGCTTATAGAGATCCCATGGTTTCCATGGCTTCTCTTCTTCCTATCCTTCCCCATAGGATATGTGACATACCTAATATATAGGAGGTTGTCACCCCCATCTAAACCCGTTACTGAGAGCTATGAGGGATTAATAGGTAAGAGGGGGGTTGTTATTGAAACTGTTAAGCCGGATAGTCTTGAGGGTAAGGTTAGGATTGATAGCGATGTATGGAGTGCTACGAGCGACCGGGTAATTGAACCTGGTAGGAAGATAGTTGTTGTCGGTGTTGAGGGTGTTCATCTAATAGTTAAACCAGTTGAGGAGGCTGGGAAAACATAATATAATTTTTCTATCATACAATAGAATATAACTAAGGTGTTTAGAGGGAATTCTCCATGATTGATCCAGTGTCTGCTATATTATTGATAATATTATCAATGTTGGTAATCTATACGATCGCGCGTGGAATACTAGTGGTTCGTCCATGGGAGGTCGGAATATATATCAGGCTTGGGAGATTCGTAGGGATACTTAGACCCGGTGTACACTGGGTTCCGCCATTTATAAGCAGTATCCATAGGATTGATCTGAGAACCCAGGTTGTAGATGTCCCCCGTCAAGAAGTTATTACTAGGGATAATTCGCCGGTAACCGTTGATGCAATAGTTTACTTCAGAGTTATTGATCCTAAGAAGGCCTTCTTCGAGGTAACCGATTATCGTGCAGCCATACTAGCATTAGCGCAGACAACCCTACGTAGTGTTATAGGTGATATGGAGCTTGACGAAATACTATATAATAGAGCCGCATTAAACGCCAAGCTTAGGAGGATCCTGGATGAAGCAACGGATAAATGGGGTGTTCGTGTAGAGACCGTTGAGATCAGAGAGGTTGAGCCGAGCCCCCGTGTTAAGAAGGCTATGGAGGAGCAGACCAGCGCTGAGCGTGAACGTAGAGCCGCTATTCTAAGGGCTGATGGTGAGAAGAGGGCTGCTATACTTAGAGCTGAGGGTGAGAGGACTGCTGAGATATTGAAGGCTGAGGGTGAGAAGATGGCTAAGATACTCCGTGCTGAAGGTGAGAGATTGGCAACGATACTTAGAGCTCAGGGTGAGGCTCAGAGGCTACGGATACTGAGTCTTGGTGCTGCCAGTCTACATAGTCATGCTTTAACAGCTATGAGTCTTGACACGCTTAAAGCTATGGCTGATGGTAAGGCTACAAAGATCGTTATACCCTTCGAGGTTTCAAGGCTCATAGAGGCTATAGCAGCATATCTCGGTAAGGGTGTGAAGATGCCGCAGGTTCCGGAGGTTGATATTGAGAAGCTTGTGAAGCTTGTGGGTAAGCCTGAGGAGGTGTTGGGTAAGATACCCAGTTATGAGGAGTTGACTAGTGAGGTTAAACGTGTTGTTGAGGAGGCTAAGAAGAGGAGGATTAAGGGGGAGATCCTATCCAGTAAGGAAGAGGAGAAGATCCTGGAGGGTTAGCTACATAGGATATTATCCGGTTTTTATCCTAAACTATACCTATAGGGAGGGGTGTTGTCTCTAAAATATATTGATCCAAAACTATGCGCTGTTTGCCGTGGTAGGGGTTGGTGCGGTTTAAGCTATTGCCCACTACTAGCGCGTAGACTAGCATACTATAAATTGTCTAGGGTCAAGTATAGGAGGGAGCTATACGGTAGTAGCCCCCCAGCTGTATTTGTTGGTAGATATGGATACCCGGTGGTGAGGATTGGTCCAAGTGCACCCCCCGAGACTGGGGATACGAGTATATATGATCTCCCGGAGAAATGGATCGGTAGAAGACTTGAAGAGATAATAAATTATAGGCTATCCCTAGTAACGGGGATCCATAGAGTTAGAGTAGATGATCTTAGGAATAGGTTTATCGAGAAGATACATGAGATAGCCCTATCGATCAAACCAGTTGATGTGGAGATGGTGCTTGAGAAGAAGCCTAGACCCGAAATTGTTCTAAGCGATTTCGAACCACCCCAGGGTCCTCGAGCTCCTCTCAGAGATGTTAGGATAGCTGGTAATCCTAGAATACCTAGACCGATCGATAAGGTATATGGTGATCCATGGCTTAAGGCTACTGATGCAATAATCTATCTCTATAGGGAGGGCATACCTATATCGGTTATTCAGAGGATCCTCAGTATAGGAGCGATCGGTAGGAGGGTTGATCGTAGGCTCGTACCTACACGTTGGAGCATTACAGCTATAGATTCAACGATATCGGAGAAACTGGTATCGGAGATTAAGGGTTTTAGGGAGATAGAATCGATCGAGGTTTATCTTCGTAGATACTACGATAACCTATTCATAGCAATACTATAT
>JALVIT010000218.1 GCA_027028545.1 Desulfurococcales archaeon | reverse complement strand
TTAATCCCATGGTTTCTCGGAGGGTTTTATATATCAGGTCTCCGAGTAAAACCCTATATCTACGCCTACTATAACCCCTCCTAGCCCCAATGTATAGGTATCTATATGCAATGATGCTTGTAGCTAGGAAATCCTCGTATCTAAGCTCCGGTAGATCCCTTAATCTATGGACATTTCCGGGTTTAGGTGTTGCTGAAGCCTCTAATGCTATGCTTAGAGCTAGGAGTTTAGCTATATTATGTAGGGGTTTCAATCCAGCTCAACCGGTAGATCGGGATCTACCAATACTATATACCTAGTATTTGGATCGTAGTATATGTTTATAGCCCTAACCGAAACACCGCTTTCGACAGCCTCCCTCAACAAGCGGGGTATCTCCGGATCGCCCTCACCATATGGTTTGAATGCTTTAACACCTGGTAGTCCAGCGATAAATATTATAGCACCCCTACCACCGCGGCGGGCTAGATCCATTAGTTCACGTATATGCCTCCTACCCCTAAGTGTTGGGCAGTCGGGATACATAGCATAGACCCTATCCCCTCTGAATACAGCGCTCTTGATCTCGATGAAAAGCCTCTCGCCGCTGCAGTTTAGTAGATAGTCGAGGACTGATGAACCAAGCCTTGGATTCCTCCTAGCAATGCTGCAGTCTCTAAGCCATGGAATCATGCCCCTCCCAACCATCTCCTCGAAGGCCTTCATCTGTAGCTGTGTATCTATTAGTGCAGCCATACCGTATAGATCCTCTACGGCGAATAACCTATACTGTGTCTTACCTGGCTTCACCCTCCTCCTACAATAACCCCTCTTACCCCCCGATAGGTATTCTTTGAGTCTTCCAGTATTATTTGTGAATGCATAACCCTTTACCCCAGTATCTATGTTCTCCGCATATATTACGAATCTATTGATCCTATCTATTATCCTGCATCGATAGTCGTATGGATACATTATTATATTCTCCAATAATCTCCAGCCCCATCCCCTAATGGTTAGAACGACTATACATATATGTTAGCTTTTTTAATCAAATGGTTAGCATGGTAAACTATATTAGTATATCCAAGTATATATTCCTTAAGGTGGGAGTTATGGCTAAGAAGTTCGGGGAACTAATATACACCCCCGAGGAGGCTCCTCAACAAGTGATATCTAAGGCGGAGACGCATACTCCAAAGATCGAGGCTCCCGAAGAGGTTGAGAAGGGTAAGCCCTTCAAGGTGAAGATTACTGTAGGTCCGCATCCAAATAAGGTTGAACATAGCATTAGGGAGATCCATGTATTCTTCTACGAGGAGGGTAGAACCTTCAACCCAGTACATGTAGCATCCATAAGGCTTGGACCAGGATACGCTGAACCAGACGTTACGTTAACGTTGAAGCTTGAGAAGAGCGGAGTACTATATGCTGTGGAGTATTGTAATCTACATGGATTATGGGAGGCTCGTAAGGAGATAAAGGTTAAATAACCCTAAACCCACATTTTTAACCCTAAAATAGATCATTATTTTTTATAATGGTGATATAATATGAGTGAGAACAAGAACATAGATGAAAGGGATAGGAAGATACTAGAAGAACTATGCAGGAATAGTAGGATATCATATAGTGAATTGGCTAAGAAGCTTGGTATAAGCGATGTAGCGATAATTAAGAGGATTAGGAAGCTTGAAGAAACGGGTGTGATCAAGAAGTATACCATAGTTGTTGATCCGTCAAAACTGGGATATAAATCGATCTCATTCACCGGTATAAATGTCGATCCACAAAAACTCTTCAACGTAATCGAGGAGCTTAAGGGAATGGATGAGATAAAGTATCTAGCATTAACCAGCGGCGACCACCACTTAATAGCAGTGATCTGGTGTAGTGATCAGGATGAGTTGAGGGAGATCCATAGGAGGATAAGCATGATCGACGGCGTCGAGAGGATCTATCCATCGATACTGATTAATAAGTTGAAGGGGGATCTATGTATATAGGGTGTAGGTAATGGTTAGTCCGGGAGATAAAGCACCGGATTTCACACTACCCGATGAGGAGGGTAAACCCTTCCATCTATATGATCATAGGGGTAAGATCATAGTATTATACTTCTACCCCCGAGCAATGACCCCCGGATGTACACGTGAAGCTATAAGGTTTAATGAGTTATACTATGAGTTTATGAGGCATAACGCTATAATTGTCGGTGTAAGCACAGATAGCGTTAAGGCGATCAGAAGATTTATCGAGAAATACGGGTTAAAATTCAAGCTATTATCAGATCCCGAGGCTAGGGTTGTAGAATTATATGGTGTGTTGAAGAAGGGTGGTAAGAGGCCCTCGGCTCAGAGGGTAACCTTCATAATAGACCGAGATCTTAGAGTTGTCGAGGTTTTGAGGAACATTCGTCCGGCTGAGAGGCATGCTGATGAAGCATTGAGGGTGGTTGAGAAGATCTCTAGGAGCATATAGGTTTACTCTATGGTCAACCATTATATCCTAGAACCTCCCTATATTTTATTGGGAGCGTTTCCATGGAGTATATTCCTCTACCATCCCCGAGTATTAGGGGTAGTGAGCTTTTAGAGACTATTCTTAGGAGGAGGAGTGTTCGGGAGTATAGGGATGAACAATTAACCATGGAGGAGCTTGGGGTTCTACTGTGGAGCGGTTATGGCTGTATCGATGAACGATGTGAGCGTAGAACCGTTCCATCAGCTGGTGCAACATATCCATCAACACTATACGTCTCTGTCCAGAATAGGGGTGTTGAGGGGCTGGAGAACGGTATATACAGGTATATAGACCACAAGCACGCTCTGAGAATTATTCGGAGGGGGGATTATAGCCGTGAACTATATAGAGCATGCCTCGATCAGGAGTGGGTTAGGGATGCACCAGTTAATATAATCGTTGCAGCGTTACCGGAGGTTATGACGTCATGGTATGGTAGGAGGGGTTATAGATACATATACATGGAGGCTGGACATATAGGGCAGAACATATACTTGGTAGCAACTATGTTAGGGCTTGGAACGGTTGCTGTGGGAGCATTCTATGATGAAGATGTTCGAGAAATACTGAAGCTATCTAAAAACTATATGATACTATACGTGATGCCGATCGGCAGGATCTAGTCTGGAAGCTCAACCTCTAATATACGTGCGTCGACAGCCTCCCTCTCCTCACCCTCACACCAAGCACTACTCATCTTAACGATCTCATCACGTATCTTCTCTAAAGCCTCCTCAATACTCTGACCCTGAACCTGTGCACCACTAGATGGCTCGACGGCTACATACCATGTCTCTCCATCATACTCCTCCTTATATATAACCACGCCAACACGTATCTTACGGGGCATACCATATACACCCATAACTGTTTAAGGATAGATTATTATTTAAAAAAAGGTTTTAATTAGTTAAATATAAGGGTTTATTTTGCTGGTTTAGCCGCCCTCTCAAGCCATTTACGTATCTCTTCAACCTCTTCGCTTGGAACCTTACCCTCCTCGTAGCATAGCCACCAGTCGAAGCACTTAAACTTCTTAGGTCTCTCAGCAGCCTCCTGAACCGTTGCTGCCGGCGGTACTATTAATCCATCACCTACCAGCTCGTTGTTTGGCCAGTTGGCTGGTGTTGCTCTACCATACTTGTCCGTGACCTGTATAGCCTTTACAAGTCTTAGGATCTCGTCGATGTTTCTACCATTGTCTAGTGGATAGTATATTATCGCCCTGATCACGCCGTTGGGATCTACAACGAATACTGCTCTAACCGTATGGGTTGAGCTTACAGCGTGTAGCATTCCAAGCTTAGAAGCTACATGTCCACCGGGGTCAGCGATTATTGGGAAGGGTATCTCTACACCAAGCTTCTCCTTAATCCACTCGATCCACTTTATATGGCTGAATGTCGAGTCAACACTTAACCCTATGAGCTCAGTGTTTAGCTTCTTGAAGTCTTCATACCTCTTAGCGAATGCTACAAACTCGGTTGTACATACCGGTGTGAAGTCTGCCGGATGGCTGAACAATACCCAATACTTACCCTTGAAGTGGTCCGGTAGCTTGATCTTACCTATAGTCGTCATAACCTCCATTTCGGGGAATTTCTCACCTATAAGTGGGATCGATCCAGGCATTTCACTCACCTAACCATTCTAGTTCTATTTTCTAACATGTTCTTTCTAGAATTTAAACTTTACTCTATAGATTAATTAAACACTTTATTCTGAAATCCTATAATAATTATTAACTATAAATTGATAGATAGCATAACGTATGGTGTATATTGTTGCCGATCATAAGGCTCACCCAGCAAAATGCCATCAAATGCCTTACAAAGCTGATGGGTATCTTAGATAGGGATCAGGTGGGTTTAACGTATCACATAGGCGTTAATACTGCTACCAAATATATCCGTGGATACTCGCCAATAATAAATGGTAGGGGTTTTTGGATACCATTACCTAGAAGTATAGATAGGTATACAGTTGATGATCTAGTATACATTATCGGTCAACACGAGATATCTCTTAGAAAGGTAATAGAATATAGTGGAAAGAGGGGGATCGTAAAGATACTTACACCGCTAGACAATGTAAGGATACATATAGATCCGGACTTCTATAGTGGAACCTACGGTGAATACTGGAAGCCCTACCCGATAATCAAGGTATGGAATAGCTACGGTTCTTTCCCACTATTCTTCATAGGATCATTTAAGAGAGAGGGAAGTAGTGGTTTCTGGGGTCTCCTCGGACACATGGTTGTTGATGAACTATTAGATCTAAGGAGTGGAAGAAACCTCGATCCAGTCCATATCATAAGTAGGTATAGGTATAATGCACACATTGTAAGGGTTACTGGTAAGGTGTTTCTAGGAGGTGATGATCTAGATAGAGAGTATATAGTTGATAGACTCGTAAAGATCATAGGGGATAGGGATAATGTATTTACGGGGTTTATAGATGAATTGAGGAGGCATACTAGGATACTCGTATCATCGAATAACTATTGTATATATGATAAACCAATACCCATATGGACCCCGCGTGGAGGAGAATACGGTGAACTGTTTAGGAGGGGTATTATTTTAAAACAGGTAATGTATTCTAGAGCATATACAATGATTAACCCATATAAGTTTGTCGAATGGGCTATTGATAGGATCGATTTAGTAGTATGGAAAAAAGATTATTGATTTGAGATTTTATTCTCAATTATCTCTTGAAGCAATTGTCTAAACGTGTCAATATCCATACCGTTAACTATTAATGGATCATTTTTAGTGTATCTTATAGCACCTTCTCTATTAATTTTATAGGTTAATAGATATGCGTAGTCTTCATCTACATTTTTGATTAATTCATCATAATATATGAAGTAGAGACGCCCGTCTTTGTATAGGAAGATGTTTACGAAACTTATTGTATAGACGTTCTTAAAGTAGGTCATAGATTGTTCTATAATGGTGGTCGAGTTTCCCTCTTTACACTTATAAGAGATAGGGGTTTTCACGTATTCTCTAAATCTATTGATTGTTATAAGATATGTTTTGTTCGGCAGTATCGGCATAAGCTCCGAGACAACGATATCCCCGTTCTTACCGTAATGCATACCTATATATAATAGATGAATCTCCTTATCTTCCAGGCTCTCATTACCATGCAGAACATCTAATACCCTAGCTTTTAAGATCACCGGAATAGGTCCTACTCCATGGAGTTTACATGATGTATTGTTTTTATAGTTTTGTGATGGATCTATATCTGTTTTAGCGACTCCTTCTATCTCAACTATAGCCCATGTAAGTTTGTCTATGCTTTTTATAGACATTAAATACTTTGTTAAGTTACCCTCTGTGAATAATATGACTAAGGAGCCGCCGTATAATACATATAAATTGCTTGAACTATGAATTCTTTCAAGCACTTCTTTAAGTCCATAATATTCTAATTCATTACCACCGCTTCTATCAAGTAATGCCGTATTCCTATTTACACTTTCTCCCTCACTAATTGTATTAATCGTTAAATATGTTAATGAACCCGTGAGGATTAATGCTATTAGTATCAGAATTATATAGTCTTTTCCGAATATAGATGATATGTGCATACAATCCACCTTTCAACTGGTTAAATAACTGTAATCATTCTTAAGTGGTGTTCTACATAGATTCAATATTACTACAAACATTGTAGACTCTAAATGATTGTTGTTTTTTTCTCTATGTTATTTTTAATAATTTACCGTATATAAATTTTGCTCTAGTAGTTATAGGTTTAATTCTACTATCGAGTATATTATATGTATCATTAAAAAATTATTTTGCTTCTACTCCTCTTCTATATGCTTCATCGAGTACTTTTAGGTTTGTTTCTAGTATTTTTCCACGAAATACTCTACTCATACCTTTTCTAACGTGTTCGATGTTGATCCTTGTTGTTAGTTTCTTGTCTATGGCTAGGATGTATCCTAGTAGTGCTACATTGGCTGATATTATCGATCCAGTGATCTCTACCGATAGTTTATTTGCGTCGAATACATATAGTTTGAGCTCCCTCTCCCTAATCTTCTCAATTATCTGATCTATGTCTGGATATTGTGAGAGGGGTGGCGGCCATATGAATTTATTCATAACGATTAATGTATTCCTATTAGCATATACCATTTGTCTAGCTGTCTCTATAGCCTCCATACCTATTATCAGGTCAGCCCCTCCACGGGGGATCATCGGTGATTCTCCGGGACCGATCCTTATCTGTACTATTAGGCTTCCACCCCTCTGGGATAATCCATGTGTTTCGGCGATCGTTATCTCTTCTCCAGCCTCTATAGCTGCATTACCAATGATCCTTCCAAGGGTTAGAAGTCCTTGACCTCCAACACCTGCTACAACAATATTATACCTCCTCAAACCCATACACCCCCACCCTAATACCATGCTTTGATCCAATCCGGTGATCCAGGCTCTTTAACCACTATAGCGTTGAACGGACAGATCTGTGCACATAGTCCGCATCCGGCACA
>JALVIT010000217.1 GCA_027028545.1 Desulfurococcales archaeon | reverse complement strand
ATCGTATCATATCTATTAATTCATGTAGCCGTATAGCTCTTATATTGTATTTTGGCGCTAAGTTTATTATGTCTTTATCCTCGCTTGCAACTGGTATTTTAAGTTCATATGCTAGTGTTATATAGGATGAGTCATAAAATGTTATGTTATTTTCAATAGCTATCTCCATGATCTTATCGACATCTAAATCGGTAACTTTATATACTTTTGCGTATCGAGTTAAAGCTTTAGATATAATACATGCCCGTATAGATTCATCCCGACTTATTCTATGAAGTTTTACGTATTCCTTCCAAAAAGCATTGCATACTTCATATATTGTTAGATCGAGCAGTGCAAATTCGAGCTCCTTCATAGCCCTGATAAGCTCCTTACCACAAGCTACTATTAATGGAGCATATACACTAGCATCAATAACATACACCAGTTCATTACCTCCCCTTACGCTCTTCATCGATGATCCTTGAGAGCTCGTATAAGTCTATTTTATGCTTCAAATTATTACTCAATGCATCCAGTTGCTTCATGATCTCCTCCTCTTCCCTCCTCTTAAGCTCCTCTAAAAGACTCCTCCTAACAACCTCAGCAATATTTACACCGTATTTTTCAAGCTTCTCCTTAAGCCATCGAGGTATTCTAACACTAACTACAACACTCATAATCAGCACCAAGTATACACTCTGTATACACTTATTAAAAACATTATCCATATCCCACAGACCATCTCAGCGTTAAAGAGCATGTGTTCTTTGATAGGAAGATAACTGGGGAAATACCACTTGACTAAGTTAGTATCTTTAAATTACCTGGTTTGTGAAGATTTATTTATTAACCTTCTTATCTTCAACCATATTGCAATAGCGAGTAATTAGTTTATATACAGTGCTCTCCAGACTAGATGGTAGATAGGGGTCATCCAGATAGCTTACTAGATCTATACATTGCCTCGCTATCCAGTCGTGTCTACCCAGTTTTCCAGCTTCAGCCAACTCTATTCTTAGTGCTTCTAGATGTGCATAATAGGTATCCGGATAAGCCTCTATAACAATGTTCCGTGTTATTTTATAACCCATTTCCTTCAAGAAGCATATCTCTGCAATCTCGTGTAGGAGTAGTAG
Organism: Desulfurococcales archaeon; assembly: GCA_027028545.1. Classification (GTDB taxonomy): domain Archaea; phylum Thermoproteota; class Thermoprotei_A; order Sulfolobales; family Desulfurococcaceae; genus JALVIT01. Next base: position 19,046 of record JALVIT010000217.1, on the reverse strand, counting down.
CTTATTATTTATTATTTCATCTAGCTTTACTGTATCATCCTCATAGCTTGGAGCTCTAAGATACACCAGCAACTCTTCAGGAGATATACTACATTGAACACCATACTCTCGAAGAATCACTAGGATATTAGCCTACTTAGGATGTATGCAAATAAGATGCTAAATAGGGTCTTCGGAGGCTAAGCCTTTGCCTCTAGAACTATACGAGTTGAGAATACTAATATTCTTACTACTAAACGGTCCGTTGAGGAAGATAGATATAGTTAGAGCTTTAGGTTTAAACTGGAATAGATTATCAAACATCCTAGATAGACTCATGGAGAAGGGACTAGTAGCTAGGACATTATCGTTTCGTAGCCGACCAACATATCTCTACCTAATAACTGATAAAGGGATAGAAGAACTGGAAAAGATCTCTCTAGAATTGAAAGAATCCCTGAAGAAAACTAGATAGAATGGATAAAAAGCTTAAATCCAGAGGAGCTCTATCCAGCTTCTTCATCTCAGCTAAATTTATGTTATAGAATGCTATCGTCTATGTTAGGAAAAGCTTATAAGTAATTAAATGATTACATATTATTTAGAGATTACATAGGTGGTGGGTTGGTGTGCATAGATACGGGGGAATTGGCGGAGAAACTAGCTGGACTAGCCCATCCATTAAGGCTGAAGATAGTCTATCTATTGGCTCGTGAGGGGAGGAGTATGTATCTCAGCGAGATAGCTTCTAGACTCGGTGTTAGCCGGGCTCTAGCCAAGATCCATTTGAAGAAGCTTGAACGGGCTGGCATAGTTAGGAGTAGGATCTACGTGTTCGAAGAGGAGGCTAGAGCTTTGAGATTCTATGAACTAGTAGATTTCAAGATAGATCTATCACCCGAAAAACTAGTTATAGAGGGGATTTGTGATGGGTAGGGGTGAATTACCTATAGCTTTATACTGGGTTATGGTAGCGGTAATACTCGGACTATACATCTGGACCCTTAGAACAATAGATCTAGGATTCTACATACTATTCACCATACTAGTAATACTAGGGATCGGATACAGCATAGTATATGGTGGAACAACCATAGGAACTACATATGTGGAACAACTGGTAAAACATAGGGATCTATCGAGGATAGATGAGAAGATAGAAGAAATAGGCAGGAAAATCGATAACTTATCAAAAGATATTGAAGAGATTAAAAAGCTACTTGAAGAATAACTTTTTTAGATCTCTATCACCAGCCATAGAGGATGTTTAAACTTAGACTTATATCTATCTATACCTCATAGTAAGCCTATTAATCCCTATCCTGGTGCTTCTAGTATTGAGTATTTCCCCCCTTTATAATACGATCTCTGCACGAAGGATGGATATTCCCTTATTATCTCTTCTATATCCCCAACTATTCTACTCTTAATCGTTATTGTTCCAGCTTTCATTAATGCTATTACTTCAGAATATTTGTCCAGGATCCCGAATACTATACCTTTTATTTCTCTATCCAGCCCCCTAGTCTTCGTTATAATGATCAACTCTATACCCGATACTATTCCGGTGTATTTATCCCTTCTAAATATGAAGAATATTCTAGGATCCTCAATTCTCCTATCGATCAGTTCTCCCTCTATCATACTAGCCATCACAACTGGGTTAAAGTTTGATGCTCCAACGAATAGTTCATCTTTAACCCTTCTAAGTTTATCGATAAAGTATACTCCATCCTCGTATCTTACTCTGCCGAGATCGCCTAGTCTATACATAGGTATCAGTGTTCCCGGATACTCCCCCTTCCGGTAGAGGGGGGTGATCACCAGCTCTCCCTCACCATCAACACCTATACTACCATCGCTCCTCACGACTCCTACAAAATTTCTATCCCCATAAACGATATACACGTCATCCCTCTCCAGCCCGATTATACGTGTCTCCGTAGAACCATATACTCCGATAATATATTGTGGATTATAGATCTTCCTCATAATCTCTCTAGCACCCCTAGTTATAACCTCACCATTCGGGGCTAACGCTTTAATACCTATACTTGATGGATCTATTTCCCTAAACTTCTTAGGAGTTACATTGATCAACTGGCTTGGATAACCTAGGATCGTTATATCTCTATCTCCATAATACTTCTTCAAGTAAATAACTATATCATCCAGTGTCTCCTTGAGGAAGGTTGGTATGGATAATATGTTTAATCCACTCGAGATATGATTAACCAATGCAGAGGATGCAGCGGGATACGCCGTTGCTAGTTCAAGTAGGAATATCATATTTTTCAAATCTATATCCGGATAGTATTTTCTAAGCCCTCTAGCTACAAGTAGAAGATCCCTGAAGGAATCGTAGCGTGTATAAGAAACTATTTTTGGCTTCCCTGTTGTTCCCGACGTCAAAACTATATCTGTAGGTTTAACCCTCCCCCTAGCGATCCACTTATTATATAGATCCATGTTACCCACGTAGCTCCTAGAGGTTGTCACAGGTAGTTTATCTACGACTCCCCCGGGATCCTTAGCCCTTTTCAATGCATCATAGTCGAACATGTATGTTCCAAGACCCATCCTATCCTTAACTATCTTAAAGGTATATCTGATATTAGCCATCATCTGTCTTTCAAGGCCCTTACCGGGCTCGATCATTCTAAGCTCTGATAATAGATACTTGGATTTAAGGTATAGATCTGCTAGAAACAAGAGGTGCACCATATAATCTAATAATCATATATATGTTTAGCCATCATTATATCCTATTGGAAAGCTTTATAATCCCCACCTTATCATGGAAGCGGAAAGATAAATTAGTATATGTATGAATATCTATGCTAGTGATCTCATGGTGTATTGTATGGCGAACATAATACTAATAACGTCCGACTCCCTAAGGGCTGATGAATTATATGGTTGTATGAACTGTAAAAATCTCAGAAGACTTATGAAGGACTCGATAGTCTTCAAAAAACATGTATCGATTGCCCCATATACCTCTCTATCCCTATACTCGATCATGGCATCAAAGATCCCATCATGCTTTTCAAAGCATAATGAGGGATGTAGAATCCCTAAATATGTCCCGATCCAACCACAGATCCTCATGGAGAGAGACTATATAACCTTTGGATTCCAGGATTCAAACCCCTTCTTAACATCAAGATATGGTTATGGTAGAGGGTTTAACGTATTTGTAGACTACATAGGATATGAGAATAGATCACTAGTTAACCCCGATCCCCTCAACCGGGTTATAGATAGAGTTGTAGGGAATAACAAGATCAGCCACCTCATCAAATACTACATATTATCAGTACCACGACCGATACAAGGTGCACTAAACATCGTATATGATATAGGAAAAATTATCGATAAGCTGTGTATGATTAATAGAGGATTCTATATATGGATACACCTCATGGACACACATGGACCACACACTGGTAAGGGATATGTGAATAAGACTAGGCTATCATATGCGATCCATAGGATTATGAGCCGTGGTAAAGGTATTTGTAGCTGTCCAAAGGACTTAGAGCTACTGAAGAATTTATACCGGGAGGATATAGAAGTAGTTGATCAAGCTGTAGGGTTATTAGTTGAGAAGCTTAAAGATGCTCAATGCTATAGCAATACAGCTATAATGTTTACAGCCGATCACGGCGAAGAGTTCTGTGATCATGGGGTGTATGGCCACCATGCTAGACTATATGATGAACTAATACGTGTACCACTAATACTTAAGCTTCCCGGAGAAGTGTATAGAGGTGAGGTGTATAGGGGTGTATCATCCCACCTAGATATATTGCCGACAATACTAGAAATTACAGGTGTTGATAGTATGTATGGCTTAATGGGTAGATCACTGATCAAGAGGTTTGAGAGAAAACATAATGACTATGTGGTGAGTATTGCATACTCGGATAAATACCATGTAGTAAGCAGTAGAGATGATAGATTCAAACTGATAGCATACTTTAAACCATCATCTATGAAACCATATAGGGTTGAAGCATACGATCTATTGAGTGACCCCCATGAACACTTAAATATTCTGGAAAGTATTGAGGAGGATCTTAAGGGTAAAATGCTTAGGAAGATATTATTGATTAGAAGGATGATATTATTAAGGAAAAAACTATTTAGGAGGCGTTAATTCATCGATCACCTTCCCGATAACATTAACATATTTGAATACGTCATCTGGAAATACCAATACATAGACACCCGGACCAATTGTATCTCGTATCTCCTCATAGGCTCTGACAACAGCTCCACTGCTCAATCCTAATAGTAATCCCTCCCTCCTAGCTATATATAGTACCTTTTCAATGGCCTCCCTACGAGAAACCTCTACAACTTCATCGATCTCCACATACTTGACCCATTTAGGATTTGTTTCAAGCCTCTTGATACCGGGGATCTTATCTCCTTTAGCCGGTACAACACCGATGATCTTTACCCTCCCACCATATTTCTCCTTGAAATACTTTGATAAAGCACTTATATGTCCGGACGTCCCTATACCAGCTACTATCGCTGTCGGTGGATTCTTATTTATTACTTCAAGCTGTTTCTCGATCTCTGGCGCTGTATACTTATAATGAGCTTCGAAGTTATCATCATTCCAGAACTGGTTTAGATTTAATGCTTTATCCTTTTCAGCCTCCCTCTTAACATACTCGACTACTCGATCATCTATAGTGGTATATTCCGTTCTAACTATCTCGGCTCCAAGTATTTTGAGGAGGGTGATCGTCTGGTCCGGGACAGTTTTAGGTAGGTACACTCTAAACTTTATACCGATCGCGTTAGAGATCGATGCCATAGCTATACCTACGTTACCCGAGGTGGCTTCATATAGTTTTTTGCACTCGACACATTTCTCATATGCCTTAAAGATCATATTCCATACCGGTCGATCCTTAATACTCTTACTAAACGGGTTGAAGTATTCAAGCTTCCCATAAACCTCCCTACCACTATTAGATAGAGAGCTGAGTCTAACTAGAGGTGTAGGCCATATATGGGGTATTAGCTCTAGAACGCTCATGAAGATCCTATACTTAAACCTCTCCTCCATAGTATCATCCACCTACGAACACATTTTTAGAGGAGACAAGGATCTGAAGAATATTTTACTTTTTAGTGATCTTCGCCTCGATCAATCCTTTATCGGTCTTTAACACCTTTACAGCAGCACCGTATTTACTAGCCATGATCTCTACAACCTCTATCGGTACAACTGCTGGATCGGTATAAATGATTATTCTATCGCCGCTACCCATAGATTTAAGCCTTTTCTGAAGCCTAACGAGGGGGTTTTCGGTGCAGCTCCTAGCTCTACCGGTTAAGTCTATTACCTCCTCGCCCATGACTCCACCCCTCAACATCTATCCTATAATACCCTTATTTAGGAGGATGTCCTAGTTTTGGAGGTCATCCTTTTGAGAACCTCTATGAAAAGGTCTATCTCCTCTAGTGTATTGTATAGGTAGAAGCTGGCTCTAACACTACCCCTCCTAAACCCTAATTCTTCATGTAGTGGTTGTGCACAGTGGAATCCACTTCTAACAGCTATCATCTCCCTATCTAGGAGTATAGCCGTCGCATGAGGATCCATTTCTTCAATTGTGAATGATACTATACCTCCACGCCTATCAAGGCTCCTCGGCCCCAGGATCCTTATATGCTCCTCCAACCCCTCTTCATCAATACGTTTAAGGAGGTGTTCTACTAGGCTCCTTTCATGTCTCCAGATATTCTCCATTCCAACCCCTTCTAGATACTTTATGGCTTCGGCCAATCCTATACCTCCAGCAATATTCGGCGTTCCAGCTTCGAAACGCCATGGTGATCTAGCCCATTCGACTATGAATTTATCATCTCTATAATGAACCTCTTTAATAGCTCCTCCACCAGTTATGAAGTTCCCCATCTCCTCGATGATTTCCAGCCGAATATATAATACGCCTATACCCGTTGGTCCAAGCATTTTATGCCCCGAGAAGGCTAGGAAGTCTATATCCATATCTCGGACATTTACCGGCATGTGGGGGACGCTCTGTGCTCCATCAACTACTATGTATGCTCCATGATCGTGGGCTATTCTAGCTATCTCGGCTATATCGGTAACAGCGCCGGATACGTTACTCATATGAACTATTGATACTATCCTAGTCCTCCTATTGATCATCTCTCTGAGTTTATCCATGTCTAGTCTTCCATTGCTTGTAACCCCTACGACCTTGATCTTAGCCCCTCGGATACCTGCAACTTCTAGCCATGGTAGTATACTACTATGATGGTTTAGTGTTGACACTATTACTTCATCACCCTCTCTAAGGTTTCTCAGCCCCCAACCATATGCTACTAGGTTTATCGCTTCTGTAGTGTTTCTAACGAATATTATTGATCTCCTCTCTTTAGCCCCTATGAACTCAGCTACCTTATCGTGGGCTTCTTCATACATTTCACTCGCTTTCTGGCTTAGGTAGTGTAGCCCTCTATGTATGTTTGCATTATATGATGTGTAGAACTCAACAAGTTTCTCAATAACCTGTCTAGGCTTATGTGTTGTAGCTGCATTATCGAAGTATATGATCCTCCTATCACTGAACTCTCGGCTTAGGATCGGGAAATCATCTCTAATAGATTCCGGGAGGAACATGGTATCATTCCACAATACCTATTAAGGGTTTAAATGGTCTTATTACATGGTTATAGATATACATGGTTAAATATATTGATGATTTCCACAGTACCCGGGTTTGAGGATCGTGGTAAAAAGTGCATAATATAAATAACCTACTTCTTACAATAACTATATATTTGGATGAGTGTGTTTCATAGTGTCGTCTAATAAAGATACATACTCTTCCAAAAGGGAGCTTATAAGACTTCTAACTAATGAACTAGTTGTAAAGATCTTTACAACTCTAACGACAGAGCCTATGAATACTAGAAGGCTTAGCAGGATCCTAGGTGTTGATGAAACCATTGTATCCAGAAAGCTTAAAGCTATGGAGAGGGCTGGGCTCGTAGAGTCTAGATGGGTTAGGTTGAAGGATAAAAACGTCAAGATCTACTATCCAAAGATCACCGAATACACTATAAGTGTAAGCCCCCAGGGGGTTCAGATTAGATTTGAGGGCGAAGATATAGATATACAATCATCACCTATAAAACCGGATGATTCATCATTCTTCATAGGTAGGGAGGAGGAATTAGACTTCCTACGGGATGAATCAAAAAGATTCATCTACGTAGTAGGATTGCCGGGTATCGGTAAGACTAGTCTCGTTAGTAGATATGCCTCATCATCAGGTTATAATGCTGTATGGGTAGATATCCTTGAAACAACAACCCTTCACGGAATAGTTAAAACGATCACATCCCAGGTCTCCGAGGAGTTTAGGAAGGAACTACTCAACGCCTTGAAGAATAATCATGGCAACCACAACATACTTGTGAGGGCGGTATCGGATCTAGTATCTAAACATAAATTCCTACTGATTATAGATAATTACCATCTAAACACCGATCCAGCTGTTGAGGTATTGGTTAAGGAATTATCAATGATGGATAATTTGAAGGGAAAGGTTATAATAATTTCGCGTTCAAAGCCTAAATTCTACCTACTTAGTAGGAAGATCCTATATGTTAAACAGCTCAAACGTGAAGAATCGATCAAGCTACTGAAACATTACGGCGTGAATATGGATCTAGCTGATAAGATATACAGTATTATAGGTGGGCATCCACTACTACTAATAATAATAGCCCAGGAGTATAGGAGGAAGCCGGATATCATAGATAGGCTTAGGAGTGAGAAGAGGAATTATATAATCTACGAGATCTTGAAGGATCTATCATATGATGACAGGCATATATTAAATCTACTGTGTGTATTGAGAAAGGCTGCACCCTACAAGTTGATCAAGGGCTTAGATATCAATTCTAAACTATTAAGAAAAAGACTTGAAAAAATGAGCTCAGATCTTATAATAGTCCGTCTCCCAACCGGTTATCAGATCTCGGAGCTTATAAGGGATTACTATTGTAGAGACCTAATGGATCCAGAAACTTACCACTATATTGCTGCAACATATTATGCCCGTTCAAATGATTATGAGGATCTAGTTGAAGCATTATATCATTATACCAAAGCTGGTAGATGCCGCGACTCGCTACCCATTTTGAAGAAGGTTGCAGATCTAGTCCTAGATCATGAACTTATAATAACGCCCTTCCAGAGGATACTCATGGAGATGCGCGATAATACGACCGATCAGCTCGTTAAGGCGTGGATCCTCCTAACCGATTCAAAGTTCAAGATACTATCTGGAAAACTCAAGGAAGCATTCGACCTATTGAATTGGGTTGAAACAGTAGGCTTTGAGAAAACAGACTATAAACTATACACATATGCTAAGATCGAGAAGAGTGTAATATATAGATATATGGGTAGGTATCGTGATGCATTAAATGAATTGAAGAGGGCTAAGAAGGTTATAGATAACGCTAAGGTTCAGGACAAGATCGATCTTAAGGCTAAGGTCTACCTAGCCCTAGCACCTCTATACTACTTCGATGGTAAGGTTGAGAATGCATTAAGGATATTAGAAAAACTTCTAAGTAAATACCTTGATCCCGAGGATAATTTTAGGAGAGCTATAGCGGTAGGCTGGATGGGTTTAGTATATAGGTTAATGTATGAACCGGGTAAATCGATCGAAAAGCTGAATGAAGCAATAGAACTATTTAAGAAGGAAGATTCAAAGAATAGTTTAGCCATTGCATATAAGGAGATAGCCCTCTCATATCTGATCTCTAAGGATATAGATAAGGCTATGGAGTACCTAGACCTAGCCATTAAAACCTTCAGAGAGATTAATGATCAGAAGCATTTGATACCATTGATAATAGCCTATCTAGACTATGCGATCATAAAGTTGTTGATCAATGATATCGATGGAGCTATGAAGTATATTAGAGAGATCGATGGGATCGTTGGTGAGAATGGACTAGTAATACCGCAAAACATACTATTCTATGACATAGCATTAACCCTCCTACACTATAGAAGGGGTGAGACCAGTAAAGCATTGGAGAGAGTGGGGAGCATTATAGACAAACTCAATGAAACGGACTATTTTAGGAAAATATATGCATTAACCATAATAACACCGGTCATATGCTCGATCTGTGGAGAATGTAGATATTGTGATATATTGAAGGAAAAAATAGATGAGATATTATCATCCATATCCCGGAGTAGCTTTAACATATCCAATCACAGGAGGAGCATGGAGCATATAGCAAACCTATTGATAGGCAAAGCCTTCTAAATAGATACTTCAAGATTTGGGAAGTAGTTGTTAAGTGGTTGCCCGTGCATGGTATTCTGGGTATTTGGGAAATTATGAACTTGTACGGGCTTCCCCTTCATCCCTTCTTGGGTTTGCATCTGGTCGGGGGGGCTTTCGGGGCTTCCATGGAACCACGGAGCCCCACATCTCGGGTGAATAGTTTAAGACCTCTCAATGTGAGATTCCACGAAGCTACAACATCTCTAGTAGTTATTACTTCGCTAGGTAGCTTAACCCACCTATAATTAATGAACTCTAATTTTCCACCTATTGGTGATGTCTTAGATGTATTCCTAGGATCAACATAGATTACTGATAATCCCTCAATCAATGCTTTATAGTGTATATAGCTCTGTACTCTACGGTAAGCCCATAACGATAGCTTCTTATTGAACCCTCTTGAACCATTAACCCTACTCCTAAGCTTATCTAGGTTCTCCAGTATTATTAATGAATTATATTCCTTGGCTATCTCTATTATTCTCCTAGAGATGTAGTGGTATGAATCCAGAAGTATATTCCTTGCTCTACGTCCATGCTTCCTAATAGCTTCCCTGATACCTTTAACATATCTCCACCTCCTAGGATACTTTCTCTGTATCCTTTCAGCGATAACCTTATGGGCTAATGCCCTCTTCAACCCATTAAACGGTATAACACCCATAGATACCAGTTTACCCTCAAGATCAACTATTGTGTAGGTTACATTATCAAAGTTTACATCAATACCCATGATAGCTCCTGGCTTAACCAACTCTATTTCTTTCTCGAAGGTGAAGTAAACCCATATAGTGTTGTCTCGATAGCTTATCAATATCTCCTTAAGTCTCCATGAATTATTGAAATATTTGTTCATGTAATTATACCATTGCAGCTTCAGATCTATCCATTCATTATTCAATACAGCTATTCTTAGAGTCTTCATGTCTAGGTCTAACTTATAGTCTTGGTGATCAAGTCTAGCTGTTAGTTTTCTTAGAACTGGTTTTGAACCATTGTTCTTCTTGGTTGCTTTTACTACTTCTCGTGCTCTTCTCTCGATCTTATGGCAGTGATGAGCACGGAAACCCTGCTTTCTTAGAATCTTATAGAATCTATAATGTAGTTTCTTCATAGAGGGTATATGATCATGATTCCACACTTCATTTACCACGTATTGTGTCCAATTGCGATATGCTCTGAGGAAACTCAATAATTTAATATGGTGGCTAGGGTTGGGGATAACCGCTTTTACCTTAGCGGTTACTAAAACCTTCATCCCCTAGCCCTAGTAACAATATATGTGAGACATATTTATAAATATTTGTCTCAAATTATTAACCTGGTGATACTATGAGCTACGTTTACAGTTTTGAAGCTAAGATAATGAAGTACGGTGGAGGAAGATACATTATATACCCACCTAAGGAATACCAAGAAAAACTAAAGAAACATCATGAAAAGAAAAATAAAAGTCATAATAATCATAGAGTCGGAGTAAGGTTCTCTAAATACCAAGAAATTTCCATAGTTACCAAAATACACCAAATACTCAAATAAGTGAATAGTCTATGAGGGCTTCAACGTTTACTAGGCTCGGCATACATAGGGGGTGTACATATAGTATTGGTCTATCCATATTCTGTTCACTCTCCCTTCTAGATTATCGAGTATATACCACTATATAGTAGATAGGATGCAAATATGAATAATATGGAGGCTGAAAACACCTTAACGATCAATACTGTTTTACCAGCGTTAACATTATATCCAAGCCTTATAGTATATGGGAACACATGTATCCATATAAGTATAGCTGTAAATAATCCTATGATCGAACTCGGTCCAAAGAGGGATAGAAAGGATATTCCAGCTGTAAGCCACCAAAGGATCTGGTAGGGATTAGAGAGTCCTAGGAGGAGGGCTGATACGTATGAGAATATGAGACCCCTTCCAATATCGTTTCTAGCATTTGCGGAGTCAGCATCCGATCTATATATTAGGTATACTAGTATAAACATATATATCGAACCTAGGAAGTAGAAGGGTGCTAGGCTTAGACTTTTAATCAGACTATATGCTAGATACGTCATAACCATGAATATGAAATCAGCCGATAAAGCCCCTAAACCAGTGAATACCCCCTCTCTAAACGATTTTAACGATCTACTAGCTATTAAAGCGTTCATAGGACCGGGGGGCACGGCTAGTGAGAAACCATATATTAATCCATAGATGAAGCTTGAGAGGATCAGTTGTAAACCCCCCATATATTACTTACACAGATTAATCGTTTATAGCAGTTATATAGGTTACTGGTTTGGGAACACTTCTAAAACCCCTCCTAGAATAAACTATTTTTTGAGGTGTCTAACATATTGTTCGTGGATGTTAAGGGTTATGATCCTTGGAGTAGTGTTCTAAGCCGTAGTGGTGGGGTTGAATACTTAGTAGCTATACCATCTAGGAATTCAGCCTCTACACTACCATATGTTATCGAGAATGCCTATGAGGGTTTAGAGGAGTTTGGGGGTAGCGGGATCATAGTTGTTGTCGACGGATTATCAACTGATCCCACCAGGGAGATTGTTGGTGTATTGAAGGAGCATTATGGTAGGGATAAATTATTCATACTGCCAAACACTATGTCCCCGGGTAAGGGTGGTGCTATGAATCTAGCAGTTAGATTAGCCGATAAGCTAGGTGTTAAAGCTATGGCTTTCCTAGACAGCGATCTTAGGAGTGTGTCTCCGGAATGGGTTATACTGTTATTGAAGGGTGCATTATCCAGAGGGTTTGCAACGCCTAACTATGTTAGGGATCGGTTCGATGCGACAATAACGAATTTTATAGCCAGACCATTAACTACGACGGCATACCTGATCGATATAAAACAGCCTATAGGTGGAGAGTTTGGACTTGGAGAGAAACTTATAAAGTATCTAGCCAGTGAAGCGCCATGGCTAAGCATAGAATACAACCTATTATTCGGAACGGATATATTCATAACACATACAGCCCTATCCCTCGGTATAGAGCCTGCCGAAGCCCATCTAGGCTCGAAGATCCATGAGACTAAGGATCCTGGTTTAAGGCTTAAGGGTATGTTCATAGAGGTTCTTGGTAGCCTATATAATGCATTGATCGAATACTCTGAACGATGGACCGGTATTAGGAGGGATAACATAGTTGAGCCCGAAGCTGTAGATGAGCCTAAACCACCCTTCATCCCACCCCCAAGGATCAATGTAAACATTGATAGAGCATTCAACGAATACTCGAAGATCATAGATGAGGATAGCAAACCCCTATTAGAACTATTCTTCGGAGACGAGATCGTTGAAGCGGTTGAGGATAATATTAGGAGGGGTGAGGGATTGGATAGGGATCACTGGGCATGGATCCTCCTACACGGATTCAGGGTATTCTATACAAAGCCTAGATACACCACCCGTAGAAGACTCCTACAGATCATGTATCATTTATGGCAGGGTAGACTATTCAGCTATTATAGTGAAGCCAGGAATATGAGTGATGAAGAAGTCCAGGAGTATATTCGTGGGGAAGCGTATAGTTTAGTTGAGAATAGGGATAGGTTCCTAGAGGTTATTACATAGAGTTAAACTATCTCTTTTTACGGCTACTACCCCCTATAATAGATACCCGGTATCCATAGCATTTATCATAGTTCCTCAGGATTATACCGTATCGAGCCTGTAGTTCGCATAGGAAGTCATCGGGTATTATAGCTACAGCATCCCTATTCGTTACTAGTTTATGGGCTCTTGGAAGAACCTTCTCGACATAGCCGTCCTCAACGATCCAGTCCATAAAGATCGGTATACGTGTTGTGCGTATAAATCCCCTCTGTCTATGGAATCCGTATTCATCGGTGAAGTATTCTCCGACATTAATACCGTCACTACACTCTCCATAACTATTACATGTAGTCTCGCTAGTCAATAGTCCCTCCTTAAGGATAATATCTAGTATCCGACCCGTTGGAATAATTGCTTTTTCAGTAATCTCGGGAATAACTTCTTTCCCACCGCCCTTTTCGACTCCCGATACAACTCCCTCTACTACTCCATGTTTACCCTTAACTATAGCCTCTGATCCCGTCTGAGCCTCTCCGAATAAGACCTCTATTAGGTCTAGGATGTTTCGTTTAATCTGTTTCTTCTCTTCAGTTCCCTCTACACTTCTGGGTTTCTCCTCAACCTTGGCTTTAGTCTTCTCCATCCTCTTCTCTCCAGTTTTTCTAGGGAGGTTGAAGAACTTATCGAGTGTGATCGATTTGCGTGGTCTAACTCTATTCCTTTTATTCTTCAACAGCTATACACCATTCCCGGAGGGCTAATTAATATCTTTGAAACACAGCATATATGTTGTTTATGCTTTATAATTGAGGATCGAGTCTAGCCCCCCACGGGGTAGGCGCCCCAGACATTCCCAGCGCCTACCCCATCCCTCCTCTCGGAGGGATGCCTCCGAGAGCGGGTTTCCCGGGCTTCGGTAAGGTTATTATTAACCATACCACATTTTTGCCCGGGCGTCTGGCCCTCGGAGGCGTGGGGGTTTAGCCCTAATAGACTATATTTTATTGTATCCTTTAAATACTTATTCTATTACATTGTTCATTTTCATATATTTTATATTGATCTAGCATATAGATATGATTTATTTCAACAATGTATTTATCCGGTGTTATGTTATATCTATATATTAGACCTCTCTAATTAATTCGTTATAACTAGGTGGTTGTGTCAGTGGTGTGTGGTTTTGAGGATCTGTGGATGGATTATCCGTAAGAAGGTGTTTGGGAGGATCGTTATTATAGAGGTTAGCGGTGATACCAGTATTAAGCCCCACGTATTAGTGTTGAAGAGGGATCGGGAGCCTGAACTATTCAAGCTTGGGAAGGAGCTTGATGTTGGTTCAGCAATATGTTTTGAGGGGGATGTATCACCTATACAGAAGAGTAAGAGGGGGGTTGAATACCTGGTTAGGAGGATCGATGTATATTCAACACCACTAGACCCATTACCAGTCGATACTATTGGTAAGGTTCCAGCACTACTGGATACTAGGATCAAGTATAGATACCTATTATTGAGGAACCCGGTTGAGAAGGCTGTATTCCGTATAAGGGCTGGAATCATAGAGGCTGCCAGGAGATTCTTTATAGAGAGGGGTTTTATGGAGGTCCATACACCTAAAATTGTTGCAGCTGGTGCTGAGGGTGGTGCAACATTATTCCCCGTTAAATACTTCGAATACAATGCCTATCTAAGCCAGAGCCCCCAGCTATATAAGCAGATGCTTATGGCTAGCATACCTAGGGTATTCGAGATAACACCCTATTTCAGGGCCGAAAAATTCAATACTACCCGGCATTTAAACGAGTCATGGGGTATTGACGCTGAACAGGGCTTTATCAGGGATGAAGAAGATGTTATGAAGACCCTCGAAGAACTAATATCATATATAGTAGACTATATACGTAGGAGCTACGCTGAGGATCTAGAGGTTCTGGGGGTTGAGCTGAAACCTTTAACGACGCCGTTTAAGAGGCTTAGATATGATGAAGTCATAGATATGCTGAGTAGTGAGGGGATCGAGATACCGGAGGGTGAGGATCTAACAGATGCCGCCGAGAAGAAGCTTGGAGAGATCATGGTGGAGAAGGGCTATGAGATATACTACATAGTAGGATTCCCATGGAAGACGACAGGGTTCTACTATATGAGGAAGGAGGATGGAATACACACTGGTAAATTCGACCTAGACTATAAGGGGCTTGAAATAGCCAGTGGGGGTCAGAGGGAGCATAGATACGATAAACTAGTAGAAGCATTAAAGGATAAGGGGTTGAACCCGGAAAACTTCAAATTCTACCTAGAAGCCTTCAAGTACGGTATGCCGCCACATGGAGGATTCGGACTAGGTGTTGAGAGGCTTATGATGAAAATGCTCGGATTACAGAATATCCGTGAAGCAATAATATTCGTCCGCGATAGAACACGTCTAACACCCTAAACAAGTTAACCACCCCTCTCTCCCCGAAAAATACACTGATATATTTCTTAGTCATTGGTTCTTTCCTCCTATATTCCGATCCATAGTGTATACGTTTATGTTAGTATAAATACCATGTTGAATAATTGTTTTATTATTAATGCTGATCTTATTGTTTTGAATATTATTTATATAGATAAATATTTATATGTGTATATATCTTAGGTTAATACTAGCACCGGGCTATGGATGAATGGGATTGGAGAAGGTTTTACGTAGGTTGAAGAGGAAGTTGACTGTCGAGAATCTATGGCTGTATATTATAAAGATTCTGCTAGATGAGGGTAGACCGGTTAGAGCTTATTCGTTTAGGAAGTATTTGAGGGAGAGGTATGGTATTGATCCATCGACGATCACTGTCTATATGGTTGTCTATAGAATGACCGGTGAGGGGTTAATCGAGAAGGTTGAGATTGGTAGCGAAACCCTATATCGTGTAACCGATAAGGGTGTTAAAGCCTATATGGAGGGGCTGAAAATTATGCATGAGATACTTGGCAAACTTACACCCCCGAGCCCGGTGGAGTTGAAGAAGGGGTGATGTTTAATGGTTAGGATTGTGATCCTTGGACAAGGCCTTGTAGCAACACATTTCGCCGTAGGGCTTGAAAGGCTTAAAGAGGGATTGATCAAAGACTATGGTATACCATTGCGCGATAAACTACCCATAAGCTATGATGAGTTGGAGATAGTTGGATCATATGATGTTGATGAGGATAAGATCGGTAAGAGCATATACGATATAGCACGGAGGATTTTCAAGGATATAGAGATCCCAGATTCTCTTAAGGAGATAAGGATTGAAAGGGGTATACATCTTGGAAGCCTTAAGGGACTACCCTTCAAGGCCCGTGGGCGTGAAGAGGATATAGGCTTAATAGAAGCGATCAACCAGCTGGTGGATGAATGGAGAAGTCTTAAACCGGATATATTCATAAATGTGATCACTACGGAGCCTGCAGAGCCTATGGATAGCATAGACGAGATCGAGGAGAGGATTAGAGAGGGTAGGGTATCGGCTAGTCAAGCCTATGCATACGCTGTAGCTATATATTCTAGAAACGTTAAACCAGCCGCCTTCATAAACGCTATACCCTCACCAATAGCTAATGATCCCGGATTCGTAGAGTTGTTTAGGAGGAGTAGAGCCGTAGTATTCGGTGATGATGGAGCTACAGGTGCAACGCCTCTAACAGCGGATCTACTCGAACACATGGCTGAGAGGAATAGGAGGATTATAGATATAGCACAGTTCAATATAGGCGGAAACACTGACTTCCTAGCCCTCGATCTCCCGGAGAGGAATATTATGAAGAAGAAGACTAAGAGTAGTATCGTCGAAGACATACTGGGGTATCATGCACCAAACTATATCAGGCCAACGGGCTATCTAGAACCACTAGGGGATAGAAAGTTTGTAGCTATGCTGATAGAATATATGAGCTTCAACGGCTTCAAAGATGAACTATACGTTGTGGCTAGGATAAATGATAGCCCAGCTCTAGCAGGACTACTAGTAGATCTAACCCGGCTGGGTAAGATAGCGTTGGAAAGGGGAGAATATGGAACGGTGTATGAGGTTAACGCCTTCTACATGAAGAATCCAGGACCGAAAAACGCTAAAGCTGTATCTAAGATATTAGCTTATCATAGACTCTTGGAATGGCTAGGTGCAGGTGATGAACGAATACTGTGATCCATCTGAAGCCTATAAGATGGTTATTAAGCCCAGTGATGGACCCGTATCGAGGCGCTTCAATAGACATGTATCGGTTAGGATAACGTGTTTCCTAATAAACCATAACATAAGGGTTACGCCTAACCAGTTAACCCTACTCATAGGTTTGTTCGGATTCCTATCCGGTGTTGCAGCCGCTAAACACCCCCTACTCGGTGGATTATTGGTTGAGCTGACTAGTATACTTGATGGTGTTGATGGAGAATATGCTAGACTTACCAGTATGGAGTCTAAATTTGGTGGTTTCCTAGATGCGGTTGCAGATAGGATCGTTGACCTGATATTATTGACCGGTTCATTAGTATATGTGTTTATGATCGCCAACCCCTATATGGGGCTGGTATTCTCAGCATGGATCATTGGTTCATCATTGATCGTCAGCTATCTACACTGTAGGGGTGAAGCCAGCCTAGGCGTCGACTTAAGGGTTATGGGTAGGAGAGTTTATGCTGGTAGGGATGTTAGATTACTAATCATTGCAATAGCTCTACTTTTAGAGCCTCTGAGCATTGCATTATACATACTAGTGATCGGGCTTGTAGGAGTGTTATCGACGATATACATACTTGATAAGATGATCGAAGCATATGTATCACATGGTGCTAGGATTTGGACGCAATAATACTAGCTGCAGGATTTGGGAGTAGGATAAAGGACTACATAGGTGTTCCCGGTAAACAACTGCTTAGGATCGGTGGTATGGAGCTTATCCTATACTCGATCAGTAGCCTATGGCTCAACGGTGTAAATTATTTCCTCATAGTCGTAAACCCGATCCTAATGAAACATATTGAGAGGGTTGTTGAGAGACATAGTCTACGTCTAGGATACAACTATGATCTATCCCTAAACCCGTATCGAGGCTCCGGTAATGGATATAGCCTATTGATAGGTTTAAGGGATTATACTAGGCTTAGGAGTAGGGATAGGGTATTGGTATCTGTTTCAGACCATATATATCATCCGGATATGCCCAAGACATTGATAAATAGTTTCATAGAAGGATACGATATAATAGTCCTCGGTGATAATGATCCGGAATGTATAGATGTTGAAGAAGCTACAAGGATAAAGACAGACCCCTCCGGTAGAGTCTTAGATGTCGGTAAGGATCTTAGAGAATATAACTACATAGACACGGGGCTATTCATATTCAACGATCCATTAAAGACCGTGGAGGTTCTGAAAGATTCTAAGCCAAATATCGATCTAAGGGATGTAGTCAAATATAAGGGGTTGAACTCGATCGTGGTTCCTTGTAGGAAGAACTGCTACTGGATCGATATCGACACCTTTACAGATCTATCACGTCTCGAGAAGTGTAGGGTTAAACCCCATAGAGTGATCATAGATATGCTTCACAGTTCTAAAGTGATCGGCTCCGGTTATTAGAGTAGTGTTTTAGAAGATTTAATAACTAGTATGATTCTATACCATATATTAAGCCCATCTAGGGCTTAGGTGAGTATGATGCGTATAATCCTCGTAGGTCCTCCGGGTGCTGGAAAGGGCACATATGCCCGGTATTTCTCGAAGAAATACTGCATACCACATATAAGTACCGGAGATATATTCCGTGAGGAGGTTGCTAAGGGTACAGAGCTGGGTAGGAAGATCAAGGATATACTTGATCGGGGGGAGCTTGTACCAGATGAGATCGTTATAGAGGTTGTTAGGAAGAGGCTTCAACAACCGGATACGAGGAATGGCTTCATACTCGACGGCTTCCCAAGGACTATTGTTCAGGCTAAGGCTCTGGATGAAATGACAAGGCTCGATGCAGCCATACACATATTCGTTACTATGGAGGAGGCTGTGCGTAGGCTTAGTAATAGATATATTTGTCCTAAGTGTGGCAGAATATATAACCTACTATTCAACCCCCCCAAGAACGA
>JALVIT010000216.1 GCA_027028545.1 Desulfurococcales archaeon | reverse complement strand
TGCCATTCTGTATTAGGAGTATATGCGTCTTTGAATCCATTATTCTACGCGTAAGGTCAATAGTGTCTTGTAGATGATAGGCTTTAACAGCATTAACTATGAATCCACACTTACCAGCCGGACTAGTATAGTGGTATGGTTTAACCGGGACAAAATACTCTCTTCCACCAATCAATATCTTTAAACCACCATTCTTTTCAACGGCTTTAACGCTCCGCCTAGAACCATAATATACTGTTATATCCCTTAACCCTCCCCGGAACGCGTAGTAGGATATTAATCCACCTATACCACCACCGCCGATAACGCATAGGCTAGAATACATAAGTTATACTCCTCCATAGTATATAGGATGCATCATCTACATATGATCAATGGTTAGAGAACCTCTTTTATCTTTCCACAACATATATAGACCATGTAGAAGTATGGCTTGGTGTATATGGTTTGAGGAGGGTTGAGCGTGGAACACTATTTGTAGCGTTAATGTTTATCGGTATGGGTATTGGAATGATCTTCGACCGGGCAGATGTTGGAACTATGATCGGTTTGGGGGCTGGATTCATAGCATTAAGTCTAATACCTAAGGAGGAGAAGGGGGCTGAGGAGAGCGGTAGGACTGAGGGGGTTAGAGGGGTGAGTGGTATAGGTAGGTTGATTGGATCGGTTGTTCTAGCATTGATCGGTGTGGGATTTATAATTGGTGGATTATACATGTTGGGATTGATAAGTATACCATTGGAGCTTGGAAGATATTTTGGAGCTGTAATACTGCTCCTCCTAGGATTATTCTTCCTAGCATGGTCTCTAAGATACATTAAATAGTTAGAAGATCGATGCTAAGGCTACTATGAAAGGTGTTAAACCAGCAAATATGTTCGATAAACTATTAACTAGAGCTATACCATACTCCGGTCTAGAAGTCCTAGTTGCGGCGACCCCCCTCAATAATGGTCTTAGGGTTCTAGTACCTACAACGACTAGTGATAGGGATAATAATATGGCTAGGGGGTTATTGGTGAATAATAGCGTTATAACCTGTAGGGTTAGAAGTGTTGATATGATCAAGACCGGTTTCTCCCTGTGCATAGCCTCATATATATGCGAGAAGATTATGCTTAGGATCAACCCCACATATCCTATGATGCTCCAATAACTTCTCAAGACCGGTTCACTATAGTTGGTAACTGTTTTAACATATGCAAATAAATAATCCTTCATCAATCCATTAACCCCACCAACAAGTATGATCAAAGGTATCAACTCCCTAATCCTAGATGATTGATCTAATACATCCCCGAGTCCCGGCTTAGAACCCTTAATAACCATGAACTTCTCTGTAGGCGATGCTACTAGGTAGATGAACACGTATACTATTAGGATTAGAAGGCCCATATAGACTATCCTACCCGGCCCCATAAACACATATATCGCTGCACCAGCTAAATACCCCAGATAGCCGGATACGTTTCCTATGAGGAAATATATGCTGAGCATACGGCTCCTCCAACCTTCCACAACACTCTTAGCCACCAGTGTCTGCATTAGGGGCCAGAATAATCCGGATGCAAAACCCTCCAAAACCCTAATCAACGGATACGTTATCGATGGTAGAGAGGTATAGGATACATAACATATTATTAAGAGAACCAAACCTATGAAACCAGTTATCCTAGCAGACAAAACCTCGTAGAACAAAGCATGGATAAGCGATGAAAGGGAACGGGCCAGCATGAAGCCAAGGGTTAGTAGCGAAACCCATAACAGACCAAGATCCTCTAAAACCCTAAGATTAATATGTGGAGCAACAATACCCTGAGCAACCATAACAACTACAACACTCAAAAAACCAGAGATAAAACCCCTCCAGTCAACAATTATACTCCCCAAGATCAATGCCCAGACACCACTATAGTATGAGAAAAGTCATCATTAATATAACCAGCATTAAAACAAATATTCAATATCACCGAGGAAAATCCGGTTATTCCATAATAATAAGATATCTATCCCCCATTACCCGCCATATCACAACTCACTGTATTTATAACCAATGAGTGCGGGGGGTGGGATTTGAACCCACGCAGGCCTACGCCATCGGGTCCTAAGCCCGACCCCTTTGACCAGGCTCGGGCACCCCCGCATCCAAATCCATAAATAGTTGATATATTCCTTATAAGAATTTCCATGTAGAATAGTGGTCAGTCGTTAAAGGTTATCATATATAGAATGTGTTAATATTATTTTTTAATTTATGCGAGACATAATATGTCTCGTATAGGGGATGGCTTGGATGGGGGCTTCTGGGGATATATGTGTTTTTAATGGGGGAACCGATAGGATCGAGTGTTATCTACCTATAACACTCCCAACATCGAAGATCCGTGTGAAAAGGAGAATTTTAAGAGATGGCCGTGAGATAATAGAACCGGTAGCTCCCCGTCGAACAAGGATTGAATCCAATGATTATTTCGAGTGGCAAATATCCTATAAGGATAGGGATACCGGGGAACTGGTTGAATTTGGCCGTTTGCTAAAACTATTCATAGAGAAGAATCGTATAACTCGTAGAGAGATCTGTAGAATTATAGAGGAATACTACAACCTCCCCACCTTTCAGGAAAGCTTTGAAATCTACCGTGAAGAAAATAGGGTAGAACCTAGGCTTTTTGGAGGGGATTTTAACGTGTTAGTTGAGAAAACACCTATTCTTAGAATTTACTTAGAAGACGACGACTCCTTTATAGACATAGTATTGAGGCATAAACAGAGGGCTGTTGGGTATCAATCGATGGTGTTTCTATATATCCCCGTAAGTAGTTATAAGATTAAACCTAATCTAGTTGGGAGGACGGCGAGGGCTAAACAAAGAGTTATATGGACACCGAGTAGACACGATATTACCGCTATACTAAGGGCGTTTATGATTGCCTCCGAGAAGCATCGGAGCGATATGATTAGGATTTTAAGGGATCAAATCAAGATTGATTGTTAGATTCTAAAACGCTATTCTCAACCAATGATACTAGTTCTTCGAAGAGCTTTTTCGCACCATTCCTATCCCCCCTACGTTGAAGCATAACCATCTGGATATACCCCCTCTTGATCGTTTTCAATAGATCATGTCCCGGTATGGGTATCTTTAATTTTAATAGTTCAGTCTTTGGAATATTAACTGTCCCCACACCCCTCTTCATCTTATCTATCTGTATTTTACCTGGTTTGCTCTGCATATAGATGGCTACGTAGTAGGGTAGTAGTCCCCTATCCCTCAACCTTATGATATAGATCCAGTCATCAGCTACCCCGATATCATCCTCATCAACTACTACAGCCGCCCGTCCACTACATCCAACACCGACTCTAACGAATAATAGATCGCCGGGCTTTACGTGTGCACGTTTCTTATCCATGGGCGAGCCCGGCTCGATCATCCTACCATCACGGCTATAGTCTAGACCGATGGGTGTAACAACTTTAGCGGATATGAATTTTAACCCCTTCTTGACAAATCTCCTCTTCTCGCCATACTCTGTAGCGCCAACCTTAATCTCCTCCACTAATTCCTCTAGAGTCTTAATGGGTAGATCCTCCTTGAATTTAATGGGTAGTGGTTTATAGAATCTAGGCGTTAAATCCTCGGGCACAGGTTCTACGTAGAATCCCCTCTTAAACACTTGATCAATATCATCGGTTAGAACATGTAGCTCCCCAATATCCCTTATCTCCAGCATTAACGCCTTCTCCCCACCCAGGGGCTTCTCCTTTTTAATGACCAGTATAGAGGTTTTAGATGTTGTCCCAAGAGCCGACCTAAATATTCCACGTGGAAGCGAGATAACTGCTAGAAGCTTATAGTTTCTAAGAATGAATTCCCTCACATACTTTAGGCTTTTACTCGACAATATGCCGTCGGGAAGTATAATCCCTATCACGCCTCCAGGTCTAACTAATTGGAGGAATCGTTCTAGAAATAATATCTCAACAGCTTGGGAAGGCTTATCTCTACCTAGGATGTAGAACTTGAGACGGTAATCCTTAATCCTCCCATACTTGGAGCTGAAGGGTGGATTGCCAACTGCTAGGTCGAAGTAGTTCTCAGGTATTCTCGGCGTATTCAGCCCCGATCTAACTAGTGCGTCTCCAATAATTATCTTTGCTTCCTCCCTGATAAATTCTGGAATAGCCTCCAGGACACCCGGATCTATATCTATACCCCAAACCTCTTTAAACCCCATCTCCAACATACTCTTTAAAAACACGCCATCTCCACATGCAGGATCAACCCCCTTCTCCCACACATCCAAAAACCTAACTGCCAGCTTCACGATAAAATCAGCTACAATAGGTGGTGTGAAAAACTGTCCAAAAACCTTCTCCTTCCTACTAAAATGCTTCTCCCTCTGACTCATTACTCTACACCCTAGATCAAGCATCCCCTATATACTTTAAACACATGCTTTAAAAGTGTTTTACCACCTTCCTAACCGGTTTCAATATATGTCTAGCATCCTTTATACCTTCACATCGCAGATAATACACGATCATACTTATAGGTCTACATGTGGATGTTAATACTGTCTCCCCTTTTTGAGAATCGTATGTGATAAGTCGAGATTGTCCTAGGATTCATAGGTCTTTGACGACTCAACCTATTAATTAGATAGGCTAAGATATGCTGGTTTGAGGCTGAATTCTATACTCTATGGATAGATCCTGCCCCTAAACCTCGGAAATGGTATGGCGTCTCTAATATGGTCTATCCCGGTTATCCACATTACGAGTCTCTCCACCCCTAGTCCGAACCCGCTGTGTGGCACTGATCCGTATCTTCTTAGGTCTAGATACCATTCATAATTCTTTGGATCGTATCCTTGTTCTATTATCCTCTTCAATAGTTTATCATAGTCGTCTTCACGCTCGCTACCGCCGACAACTTCTCCATAGCCCTCCGGCGCTAATAGGTCGAATCCTAGGGCTAGCCTTGGATCATCCTTATCTAGCTTCATGTAGAAGCTCTTAATGTCTTTGGGGAAGTGTGTTATGAAGAATGGTTTATCGAACTCCATCGTTAAAACCCTCTCCTCATCAGCACCTAGGTCATCACCCCACTCAATATCAACACCCTTCCCCTGAAGTATCTCGATCGCTTCATCATATCTTATACGTGGATACGGGATGTCTAGGGAGTTCTCGAGGATCCTGGTATCCCTACCTAGGAATTTGAGCTGTTGGGAAGCCTCCTCCAAAACCCTACCTATAATATATGATACAAGCTCCTCAACAACACGCATCATATCCTCCATATGGTACCAGGCTGCCTCAGCCTCCAGATGCCAATACTCAGCTAGATGCCTACGTGTTCTAGACTTCTCGGCGCGGAAACTGGTTGTTAGGCTCCAAACCTTCTCAAGGCTATAGATCAATGCTTCGAGGTATAGCTGTGCACTCTGACTAAGATAAGCCGTCTTCTCAAAATATTTTACAGGGAATAGTGTTGCACCACCCTCAACAGCTGAAGCTGTAAGTATTGGCGGTGTAACCTCCCACCAACCCCTCTCAATGAAGTATTCCCTACCAGCCCTTAAAACTATGTGTTTAACCTTCATGACCTCCGTCAATCTACGGCTACGGAGCCATAGATGACGCTTATCGAGTAGATAATCTATACCCTCACCACCCTTAATCGGGAAATCCCGGCTATCCCCAACGATCTCGAAGTAGTCCGCCACGATCTCCCTACCACCGGGCGCTCTAGGCTGATCATAGACTATACCACACGCTTTAACACTAGCCTCAAGACCGATATCCTTCAACCTCTTAACAAGCCCGGCTCCGAGACGGGACTTATCGACAACAACCTGTATTATCCCGGATGAATCCCTAACACGTACAAAGGCTTTACCGCCTACAACGCTTCTACGATAGATCCATCCACGAATACAAACCCTACTACCCCTGAAACCATCCTCCCTCAAAACCCTACCGATACTAACCCACTCCACAACAAACCCCTCAAGAGACACATATTATCCCATATAGAGACTATTCCCCTAATCCTCAATACTTCAACACAGTATTAAGCATTATTCCTATCTCGGAGGTAGGGAGTGTCGTGGTATTAGGTATGCGTTAATATATCTACCTTGGTAGATGGGTATTGATCCCAGCGGTGGTTTAACCGGTCTATCAATTAATACTACAAGTCTATTATCTGGTGGTGCATCCCACGGCTTCTCAACCACTTTGAAGGTTATTGTTTCAACCCAGTATTTAAGCCTACGATCACGTATCACCAGTGTAGTATTTGGCGGTAGGTCTTCTATGAAGGCTTTAATCTCCCTATACTCTTCCACCGGTATGCTTGGATGAGCTACTATATACTGGTTCACGAAGCCCGGTAGTATGAATGCCACTAATAGACTAATTACTATGAATACTCGATCACCTATATCCTTGAATATATAGCCTATGAGTAGTGGAGTTAATGCTGATGCTTCAAGTATAAATCTCATCATATAATCTCTAGGATATATTGGCAGTAGTAGTATGAATGCTGAGATCGTTAATGCTAAGAATAGGTATTTGGAAATACCCGGTGGATCCCTATAGACGATATATAGTGCTATCAGGCATATGATCAAGGATCCTATATACAATCCGATCTCGAAACCATGTATTGGAAACTGTGCTGGCCCTCTCAACAACCCCATAAACTTGTATAGGTCACCCCCCATAATGGCTGGGAGGGTTAATCCAGCTAGAACCATGGCGATCATAGAACCATAGATGTATAATAGGTTTCTAGGGAGTCTATGTTCCCATAGATAATATGCTACGATAAACACTGTTATGGTTAAAAATAGGTATGCGAAGTCGAGGACGTGGGTTAGAGCTACGGCAACTATTGACATGATCGATAAATACATGTATCTCCTACTACTAATACCCTTCAAAAACATTAGTAATGCTGTAAATGTGAATGTTAAACCGGCTGCATTTTTTATAAAATCCAAACCCATACGTAGTAGTGATGGAGATAGAACATATAGGATCGAACCAGTATATCCGGGGAGGCGTCTACCAGTGGTTTCACGTATGA
>JALVIT010000215.1 GCA_027028545.1 Desulfurococcales archaeon | reverse complement strand
AAATAACTTCTAACATGGTGGTATGTATGGCTCGTAAGAATGTGGAGATAATAACCCGTGAGGGGATCAATGTAGATAAGCTCATAGATATGCTTATAAACGCTGCAGCTGCAGAATTCGTAACATACTATTACTACACGATCCTTAGGAATCATGCGACAGGTCTTGAGGGTGAGGCTATTAAGGAGATAATTGAGGATGCACGGCTGGAGGATAGGAATCATTTCGAAGCAATCGTTCCAAGGATATATGAGCTTGGAGGACAGCTGCCGAACGATATAGTTGCATTCGCTAAGAGGGCTGCATGTATGGATCCAAAACTACCCGAGAACCCGACGATCGAGAATATTTTGAAGGTCCTCCTAGAGGCTGAGAGATGTGCTGTAGAAATATATAGCCAGATATGCAAATACACCCACGGTAAGGATCCAAGAACATACGACCTAGCATTAGCGATACTGAATGAAGAGATAGAGCATGAAGCATGGTTCGAAGAACTACTAACCGGTAAGCCGTCGGGACACTATAGGAGAAGGAAGCCCGGAGAAAGCCCCTACACAAGCAAATTCCTACACATATAACCCTGATCACATATAACGCGAAAAACTATTATTTTTTATCTATATCAACTATATATAGGTATTACTGATAATTGTGTGATCTATTTTAGATAATAACTAGCTATATAAGGGTTCATCTATCTTAACCTATATAGGGCGATTAAAATGCCAACGATTTTTGAGAGGAAAGGAAATGTTAGGGAGAGAGAAGGGGAAGCATCTACACTAGTAAGTGGAGATAAGGAGAAGATGTATAGACTTATTATGGTCAGAGCTAGGTATGAGAAGGGGGTCTTAAAACCATTGGAACGGCTAGATCTTGAAGAGGGTAAGGAGTTGGTTGTAATATTGAAGATACGTAGGGATAAGGGGGAGAGGGGCTTGAAGAAGTTTTATGGTATAATTAAAGGTGTTGATCTAGACGTTTATGAGGAGGAATACTATGAGTACCTCTCGGAGAGAGCTGGTTTTTCTAGATAGCAGTTTGATACTTAGATATTTTTCGGGCGATCCTAAGGCTGCAGATGTGTTTGAATCAAATTATAGGTATGGGTTGAATAGTATAGTTTATAGTGAAGTTGTTTTCGGATTATTGAGAGCTCTATACACGGAGATAGCAGGTAGATATAGTTTTTATAATATGAAGAAGGCGTTGAAGAAACCGGACACTAGTCCATACTTAGTTAAAGCGTATGATATAATGTATGAATTCATTGGGGAGTTGAAGAGGGAGAATAGACTATCGTTCCTCCAAATAACCTATAGCGGAGAAATATGGTCTTCTACCTAATGATGCTTTAATAGCTGCTACATGTAAGCAGTATGGTATAAGGATTATTGCAACCTTTGATGAAGACTTCAGGAATATTCCATGGTTGAGAATTATACCTTAAACATCGGTTTTAATAATTATTATACCTAATAGAAAATCTTTTATACTTAGGTTTATCATTTATACAATTGGTGGGATAATTGGTTTCTCTACCCAATTGGGTTCTAAACGATTATATCAAGCTTAGAGCACATTTTGGTGAGAAGCCCTTTACGGTTGAGGATGCTGCTGGGTATCTCGGTCGTCCACCGGATAGTGTTATGGCTTTGTTAAGTGTTTTGAAGCGTCATGATCTCTTGGTTGTTGCTAGTGATCCGGATAATCCCCGTAGGAGGATATACTCCCTCCGCCAAATACCTGTTACACGTGGTGATCTTGAGGGTCTTCTCAAGAAGGCTGCAGATCTTATTAGGAATCGTGTCGACTACTCCTTTATACTAGTACTTCTCTTCTATAAGAAGATATGTGATCAGTGGAAGCTGGAGTTTCAACGTATATATGATGAACTAGTAGAGAAGGGTTATAGCCCGGAGGAGGCTAGGGAGTATGCCCGTCAACAATATTTCCACGAGTTCCAGATACCCGAAGAGTATTTATGGGATGAGATCGTTAAGCATAAGGGTGAGTTGCACGAGTATTTCTCGAAAGCCCTTAGGAAGATCGGTGAGCTTAACGAGGATTTGAGACCAATATTTGATAACTTTGATTTCCACACATTCGCATCCAGTAGGGAGAATAGCGAGATCCTTAGACAGCTTGTTGAATTATTCGACTCCGTACCACTAATAGATACTTCTCCGGATGTCTTGGGTGATGCCTATGAATGGTTGTTAATGATGTTTGCACCGGAGAAGGCTAAGGAGGGGGAGGTTTATACCCCTAGAGAGGTTATAAGGCTGCTGGTTGAAATGCTTGATCCAAAGCCCGGATACCACATACTAGATCCAGCTGCCGGTAGTGGGGGTATGCTTATCATAAGCTATAAATACGTTGAGGAGAGGTATGGGCGTAGGGAGGCTGATAAA
>JALVIT010000214.1 GCA_027028545.1 Desulfurococcales archaeon | reverse complement strand
ATAGTATCCTCTAGCACTTGGCGGCGGTAAATACGTTATCCTAACCGTTACCGGGTCAACAACTCCGTTATATGTGAATACACCGTTAACGACCGATACATTAGCTACATTAATCCAACCACCACCCTTATCGACGAAGATCATAACTATTCCATCGAGTCTTGAACCATTCAATGAGTCTATGACAGTTCCGGAGATGTTTAGTATTATATGTGTAGCATTTAACTCCTCATACTTTACCTGAGCATTAATGTTTGGAGGTGGTCTAACGACAACGTTTCTACCAATGCTAGCTGATGATCCAGAGTATACTCCAGGATGTCCATTATAATATGCCTCAATCGTTAGGGATCCGAGCTTGTCGGGTTTATAAATATATGTAGCTTCTCCATTAGATCCCGTTATGACGGATACTGATGTACCATTAATGCTCAGAAGTATTGTTTCACCGGGTATAGGTGTAGTGTTCACATCCAGTAGCTTAACCCTTATCTCGACATTATCCCATACATGTATAGTATCCGGTAGGTATATCTCCAGTATTGTTGAGCGCGTAGATATACTGACTATTACCGTAGTGTTTGATTGTAGATACCTTGTGAAACCCCTTATCTCGCCATCGTATATAAGCGTTATATTCAGTAATCCAGCTTTACCAACCTTCACATTGAACGATCCTGTTCCACTCGTTAACGTTATTGTTGAGTATAGTGATCCATTCACGTATACTACTACCGTAGTGTCTATATTTATTATATTATCCGTATCTGCATCAACTAAGCTTACGGAGTAGGTTAGCAACTCATATACTCTACCACTAATCGGACCGGATACTATAAGCCTTGTGGAGACATTCGTTATTAAAGGAGCTACATCTATACTTGTATTTGTTGATGAGGGCATGTATAGTGTTGACCCGTCATAGCTTACATTGATAACATAAGTTCCTGGATCAACTATGCTAACTCTAAACAATGCCCATCCAGTACTATTCGTTACATTAGACAAGTGTATGGAGGTCCCAGGTATATCTAGGCTTAACACTATACCGGCTAGCGGTGTAGACGTTATAGTTGTCGTTATCCGTGCATAAACATAGAATATTGTATCCTCTGTAACGTTTGAGGGCGAGATCAGCATTATATGGGTTCCAGATCTAACTATTAGATCTGTTGCATTACTCGTAGCATTATAAACACTCGAACCATTATATATAGCCTCTAAAATATATGATCCACCATATAATCCCGGAACAACTATATCAACCATACCGCTAGAATTTGTAGTACCCTGCAAGTGATAAATTACAGTACCACTCTTATTAACATATAAATCTAGAGTCTCACTAGTAACTGGTTTACCATCTCCATCGATAAGTTTTAGGGTTATCACAAAGCTCTCATTCTCATCAATAACCTCCGGTTTATATATCAGTATTTTTGTAGAATTCTTTACAACATTCAGAGTAAACGATGTATTTGATGAGTATACTAACATCGTATCTGTTGAATCCCCGTTGAAGTATAGTTCTAATCTATGCTTCCCCAATGCTGATAATCTTATAGTAAATATGCCGATACCCGACGTCAATGCTATAGATTTATTATATATTCCATCGATGTATAAGTCTACAGTAGTATCTATATCTACTGGTAAACCATTATATGTATCTACTAATGTTACAGTATATGTTCCCGTCTCGTTTATACCTAGTGTTGTTGGACCAGAAATCTGTATTTCTGGCTCGACTATGTAGAATATCAGGCTAATTTCTGAGCCAGTAGTTATTGTTATCGTATTATTCGCTCTTAATCCTCTATATTCAGCTCTGATAGTATATGTGTTTGATATGGCTGTGTTCTCGTATGGATATACCAGGTATAGTATTGCTTCACCATTTGAATCAGTATAGTTTATCCGGCTATATATTGTTGATTGATATGTTTCATTGATTTCTAATCTGACGCCTGCAACCGGTGTATTATTTGTGTATTGAGCTTTAACAACGATCTTCGACGTGTAACTACTCCAATATTTATAGAAGAACTCTTCAAAAGCCCTAGCTATACCTGTATGGTTAATTATGACTAAATACTCATCATTGTATTTAAATCCATTAGCTGTTATCTGCGCACTACCAATATATACTATCCTATGGTCTATAACCATCATTTTAACGTGGAAGTATGGATACCATTCATTGTTATCAGGATCATTGTTATCCTTATCTAATGTAGCTAATACACCATTATCTACTAATGTATCATAATCGTGTATATCAGGATCCGACCAATAAGATCCAGCTTCGAATATAGCTTTAACGTCTATACCATTATTCATAGCATTGATAAGTACTGATGCAAATGTATCGTTTGTAAAGTGATACATCCCGATATATACTGACCGTGTAGCATTCTCTATTAAGTCCAGTAGAGTATTCGCCTGCTCTGGAAAGTCGTCTGGACTGAAATATACCCATACCCTACTCAGTGTACCATTAATATACGTCTCAAACCCCGGATCCTTCGTTGGGGGCCCCCCGTGATATATCCCATTTATCATTTCCTTATGTTCTTCTGTAAACCTCTTCGCTATGTCAGTATTATGTATTATGACTATTAGGTTTCTATCACTGTAGAAACTATATCTGAAGAAGTTTGCTGTCGATAATACAATGTATTCGTTATCTATAATTATGTCTTTGTGATGCATATACTTATCGATTTGATCATCAAAATATATATTTATACCATATAGTTTGAGGTATTCAGTATCGTAATTAATGCGATTACGGTCGTCGACAATTATATATATGTTTTCCCGTCCGATCCTATAGGAGGCTTTGATTAGTGCTTCAGTTATGGGAGCGGCTACATATAGATCTGCTCCAGTATTAAGACCCGGTTGTCCTAGATTATAAACCGCTATAGAGATGTTTCGTTTAGCCGAGGATACTAGATCAATTATAGCCTTTAACGCATCCAATCCATTATCCGGTGTAGAGTATATGGCCAATTCATATGATACTATCGGATATTTACCCGGTAGAGGTATATCGTC
The DNA here is from genome assembly GCA_027028545.1 of Desulfurococcales archaeon. GTDB lineage: Archaea > Thermoproteota > Thermoprotei_A > Sulfolobales > Desulfurococcaceae > JALVIT01. The sequence goes on along the minus strand of JALVIT010000214.1, from coordinate 4,065 downwards.
GTCTAGATCACCATATACCAGGTAGGCATCTGAATTATCCTCTGCGGGATAATACTTCGTTGCGACGTATACTCTACCATCACTACCAGTAGCCACTCCATGTGGATAGAAGGGGCCAGTTAATGTAGGTATGTCGATCTTAGCCAGATCTCCTAGGTCTCCGGATTCACTGATAGTTGTAACGTATACCCTATTATCGGGATCGCCGCTTCTTCTACTACTCCAAGCAACTACGAATACGTCATCCTTATAGTTGAATGCCGCAAATACGTGGTGATCGGGATAATTATTATCGACATCCCTCCCTATATCGATTATATCCGATATGCTATTGTTGAATGGAAATATTAGTCTACCATAAATATTACCTCTACCATCACTACTCGTATCCTTCCATACGACTAAAACGTATCTATTACCTTCTACAACCAGTGGGAAGGCACCGCTATTCGTTAATGTATATGTTACAACACTGGTTCCCAGTGTTAGATCGTCATATATAGCTATTGATGGCTTACCATCGGGATCTATGTATGGTATTATTAGCTTATCCTTACACCAAACTCCTCCATGTGCATTGTATAATTTGCCCGGTATGGCTTTAAGCACCATTATTACCGTATGTGTCTTTCTAATGACTATTGCATGATGTATCTTATTATCCGACTTCGTATAGAATATATACCAGACATTATAACCTCCAACAACTATGTATCCCAACCTATAATCATTATATGAGAGTCCAGTGCTATCAATATCTAAGGTTGTTACAGTATCGCCGTCTTCATTAATGACTACTCCATATAGGTATCCTTCCTTATAGTAGACGAATAGGTATTCTCCGAATACATAGTCACCAGCAACGTATTCCTCATAAGAACTTGTTGTTCCTAAGGGTATCTTCTTCACATCATATCTATTCTCTGTATAGTTCCAGTATATGAGTGCTACATAAGTGTCGAGATTATTACCATACATGGTATATCCTATGGCGAAGCTTCTCACACCATCGACTACTATATCAACTCCTTTAACATCAGATGATTCCTCGACGACAATATATTGTTCATAACCAGTACTATTACGTATGTATACGTATAGTGGTCCTTCATCATAATTAGTATCTGTGATGTTCACCCATGCTACGATATATGCATTCATAGACCAGCTATACTTTGCAACACCGATGTTCCCGGTCCTCTCGGATGAATCACTCCACGTATATGTCGTATTATAAGACGTGTCTTCTAATATTATGTATCCTATAGATTCCTCTCTGTATTCGCCACTAGTGATGCTCGGCTGTAGTGATATCATAGATAATATAACTAGTAGTAGGAGTAAGGTGGGGGAATGCCCTATTCCACGCATATGCTCACCTAACGTGGATAAATTTGTATCCGGATATTTAAAAATTTCATATCGCTGTTATAACTATCATATAGGTAATCATTATAGATAGCTTATGCTTCCAAGCTTCTCCTTAATCCTCTTCTCGAGTTCTTTAACCCACCATGGAACCCTAGGGTTCTCGATGCATCTATCCGGTGTGTAAGCCTTTATGTCGAGGATAGGTGTTCCATCGAATAGGTCGAGGCCTTTAACATATAGTTTATTACCCTCCCTCCTAACTAGTTCCACGATCGATAGGGCTATAGGATTCGGTCTATGGGGTGAATCGGTGCAGAAAACACCGGTTTCGGGTATGTCATCGATCCTTATGCCGAATCTTTTGAGCCTTCTGGGTTTAACCTTTAAAACCCTTCTATGCTCAGGCTTTGTCTTATGCAGATAGGCGATCAGTATTATATGTGAAAAACCTTCAATACCCTCTAACCCCTCAGCATATTCCGGGTAGACCTCTATGATGCCTTCAACACCGTGGTAGGATGCTTTAACCTCTTCATCACTCCTATTGATGCGAACAATACCTATAGGTTTAAACGAGATCTCCAACTGGATACACCTAATAGATTTTAGGAAGGGATGATGGATAAAAAGGATATTCTGAAAATAATAGATTCTATTCCTTTAGGCTTTCCTCTAATAGCTCATTGAGCCTCCTATAGAATCTACTCCACCATTCACGGGCAGCCTTCTCCTTATCAGCTCTGAATCTCAGCGTCCATGATTCGTGTCCATATTCCTCGGCGGCTCGAGCTAGGTAGTCTATGATCTTCCTAGACTCCCAGAATGCTGGCCTAGCACCTGCTTTATCCTGATACTCCATTATCTTTGCATACACCCTAGCATATCTCTTATCTAGATCCTTTAAGCCGTATGTCTGCTCCATTATCTTATCTAGTGTTTTCTCAAGCCATCCACGATGGAATCTGCAGAATCCATTATTATCGCTCCACATCTCCCTAATAGCTCTATGAAATGCTTTTTCAGCATACTCCTCCGGGTCTAGGAATACACCCTTATACAGTGTCCAGTATCTCCCTAGAACTGGTAGTGGTGCAACCATTCCCGGCGTCCAGTAGTAGTTCGGAGTTATATGCCCCTCCTCACCGAAACCAGCATATACTATTAGGTCTGAGAACCTCCAACCAGCCCTCTCAACACGGTCACCGTATAGTAGATCAAGGATTTTGGCAGCTGATCTAAGTCCCCTCTCACCTATAAGTCTTAAGAGGTTGTTGCGACCCCAGGCTAGGTTTTCAACGATCATTGCTGCTAATCTAGCATTTCTCTCAGAATCCTCATATCTATAAGTCTTCGGATCAAAGCTTGGCTTCTCCGGAAGCCCTAGTTCTCCAGGATATAGTAGGTCTCTATACATTGCATCGAATACAAATCCTAGAACCTGGCCAGTTTCTATAGCGTCGAATCCATAAGCATCTATGAGTTCAACGATCTTCTCTGAGTGATGTATATCGAATACGCCTATGAATGGCCCTGCACCCTCATATGGTTCGTAGTCGCTCTTATACCTACCCTTACGGATCTTCTTACACGCTATTGGGCATGGTTCTCCGCATGTCTTCCAGCTTTTGGTCTCTATAGCCTCCTTGTTGAAGGGTTCCCATATATGTTTCATGATCAAACCATGTAGTTTTTCGCGGACATCCGGCGGTTCATAGATCATGTTCCAGTTGAACATTGGTGTATGTATTTTTAGGTGTGGATAGTTTCCTCCAAGTGTTCCACCAGTGTTAAGCTTTGGATTATACCTATACTTCGTACCGGCTTCAATAACCATTGTGATATATGGTTTACCAGCTATGTCTAGGAATAAGTTATTGATCCTCCTAGTATCTAGCAGGATCTCTGGTCTATTCTTCGATCGATCATATGCTCCACCATATACTATCGCCGCAACGCCATGAGCTCTATACAATACGCTGCCCGGACCGCCCCTAGCTGCATATTCCTCACTACCATAATCCAGCTCACCCCTCCTCAACGTTATCGATGCCAATGCTCCTAGACTCGTATATTTTGATGCCGGACCTACAAGTATTGATCTACCATCGTATTTCTCGTAGAAGCCTCGATACTTCTCACTAAGATACTTCTGTAACGCATATATACCCTTCTCACCGCCGTATCCATGCCAGATCTCTAACAGCCTATACTCATCGATCTCGTCGAAATCAACTTTAACATCTCCATCACCCTCATCATATATCTTAACTATTACTGGTTTCTCAGACCTACCGATCACTACAAATGCGTCGATATTAACATTTAGCTGATACGCTGCACCACCCATAGCAGCAACGTGTAAACCCCTTGTCAGAGGCGATTTAAACACTGCTACTAGCCTGTGTCCACCATAGAGCTTTGTCCCAGTAAATAATCCAGCCCCAACTACTAATACGTTATCGGGACTATAGACTGGTTTCTTCCAAGTCTCATATTCCTCAAGATGAAGCTTAACGCCAAGCTCTATAGGCCCTGAAACCTCATTTATATCATATTCTTTGATCCATGTCTTCCTACTGGACACATCGATGAATAATACCTTATAATTATACATATCCCACACCACTATACTCAGCAATATATTATCTATTCGTTGAAAATAATTTATTCATAGTCTATATAGTCTTAACGCTT
>JALVIT010000213.1 GCA_027028545.1 Desulfurococcales archaeon | reverse complement strand
CGGATAGGGTTAAGCTTAGGGTTAGAGTTAGGGGTAGGAGGGGTTTATCAAGGATACTATGGGATAACATAGTGAAAATACTGGGGAAACACGGCATCAAACACGATCCACACTCGGATAGGGAGTTATGCGTGGATGTTATAGATGATTTGATCTATATAGGCTATAAATAGTTTAAAGGTCTGGTCTCTTTTTAAGGGTAAATAGTATATTGAAAGTATTAGGGTGCTACTGAATTGAGTGAACGAGATATCACAACATGGAAGATCATTGAGGAGGAGCTCGGTAGACCAAGCATATTTAGAAGCCGTGAAAGCCTAGCACCCGAATATGTACCAGATACATTACCCCATAGGGAGGATGAGCTTAGACAATTAGCGGCTGCATTCAAACACCTAGTGATAAACCCGGGCTCATTCTCCCAGAGGATACTTATTACGGGTAAGGTTGGAACCGGTAAAACCGTTACTGCACGGGTCTTTGGCAGGGATTTTACGAGGCTGGCCCGTAGGAAGGGTTTTGATATTAGATACATACATGTAAACTGTCATCGTAACAGGACTCTACACAATGTTGTTAGTGAGATGGCTAAACAACTTGGACTATCAATACCCTTAAGGGGTTTATCCGTTAAGGAGATATATGATGCGATCCTAGGATTCCTAGAGGATAATGACGTATATGCTATAGTAACCCTAGACGAATTCCACTATTTCGCCAGTATTGTGGGTAGTGATAACGTATACTTCCTTGTCCGGACATATGATGACTCCCACTATGCTGTTAAGAGGCTCAACTTCATATTCATATCCCTGGATGCATCATCCCTAAACCTACTAGACCCGGTTACTGAGAGCTATCTGTTGAGGAATATGATAGTTCTTAAACCATATACTAGTAGGCAGCTATACGATATATTGAAGTATAGGGCTAAACACGCCTTCTACGAGAACGTTGTCGATGAGGATGCCTTAAAGTTCATCGCTGAATATGAAGGTGTAGATACTGGTGGTTCAGGTAATGCTAGACACGCATTAGAGATTCTAATGCTAGCCGGTGAGGCCGCTGAGAATGAGGGGAGGGGTAGGATCACGTTAGAGCATGTTAGAGCAGCTATTATGAAGACTAGTAGGGAGATCATAGATATATCCGATGCGATACTATATAGTCCGCTACACGAACTTATAGTCCTATTATCGATTGTGAGGCTTCTGCGTAGAACTGGTAAACCATATGTTAAGATCGGTGATGTTGAGAGGGAGTATAATATTGTATGTGAATCCCTAGGATTACAGCCTAGAAGACATACACAGGTATATGAATACGTTATGAATCTAAAGAAGGCTGGAATAATAAATGCTAGAACAAGCGGTAAGGGGCAGAGGGGTAGGACAACCCTCATAAGCATCCATTATGGACCACTAGACCTACTCGAGAAACATGTTGAAGACCTCATAAGTAGGAGGTTGGGAGTAGTTTCACCGTGAAGAGGGAGATTGAGGAGAGGATTATAGAGACACTAAGGATCTATGGAGAGCTAAACATTACTAGGCTAGCCAGGCTTACAGGGCTACACTATAGAGTCCTACAGAAATACCTCACACAGCTAGTTGAGAAGGGTGTTGTTGTTGAGAGGAGGTATAGTAGGCTTAGACTATTCAGACTAGCTGGAAAGGAGAGAAAATAATGCTTTTCATCTATGCCTCCTCCTAGAAACCCTATGTCTAACACCCATGTATGCTAGGACTTCATCAGCTCTATCCCCGGCGAGCCATTTAACCATTTCCTCTGTTAGATCATATGCTAGAGCTATACGGGCTGCATATTTAGGATTATTAGTGAATATAACCCTTAGATAGGGTATAACATCCCTCTTAACTGTCCTCCTACTAGTTGCTAGTCTCGGCGCTAGGGCTCTAGCGATACCCTCCCTAACCTCACGTGATCTCTTGGTCTTCGCCAATTCCTGTAGTCTTTGAGGTGATGTAAACTTCTTCCATCTATACTTATACTTCTTCCTGGCAAAGGCTACTCCGGGACCCATGAAGTCGAAGACGTAGCTTAGTAGATCCCATGCCCCGCTCCTCTTGATCCTCCCTATATATACATCAGCTCTACTCAAGGCATCATAGGCTCTACTAACCTCCTCGGGATCTTCATAGTATGTTGGTATGTGTTCATTTATCCAGATCATCATTGTTTCATAGTCTATATTTGCCTGTGTGACCGCTGCTTTAGCCTGGAATAGGTATTTCGCATTGAATAGCTTTAATAATGCTTCGAAGGGTGCATATTCCCTATTCCTATATGCTGACAACATCCTTACAAGATTCACTGTAACCCTTCCATAACCCTCAGCTATGGCTTGTAGATCGTTTATAGCACTCCTCAAATCACCTTCACTCCTCTTAGCGATCTCCTTCAGTGCGTCATCCTCACACTCTATCCTCTCAGCCTGGCAGATCCTCTTAAGAACTGTGATCACTTGTCTATCCGTTAAACGCCTGAAGGGTATCATTAGGACTGCTTCCCTTAGAGGTCTGAGCATGGGGCTCCATGGATTATTAGCCGTCATCACTATCGGGTATCTACTGGTTTCTATTAGGTGTAGTATTGCATCTATAGCACCCTTATCCGCTACACCGCTTATACCATCAACCTCATCCAACAATATTATTTTGCCCCGTGCGAATAGGCTCCTCATACGTGCAGCTGTTGTAGCGATCCTCTCAATATCCTTCTTTCTACGGAAATCGCTGGCATTCATCTCAACGATCTCTAAACCATATTCTCTAGCGGCTGCCTCCACGAGGCTAGTCTTACCGCATCCCGCTGGACCATATAGTAGGACAGCCTTCTTACTAGGTCTCCCCTTAAGCCACGACTGCAGCCATTCTACAAACTGGGTCTTAGCCTTCTCCTGCCCAATCACTTCAGCAATCCTTTTAGGCCTATACTTTATTATCCACGGTATCCTTCTACGTGGGCGGTGGGCCAAAAGGCTTCATCCTCACATCTTAAGCTTCCTACCTATGAAGGCTAGACGGGCTAGGAAGGCGTTCAGCTGTATCTCGTCGTCAGCACCCTCTACGAGTCTATACTGTATCTCACCGGCTAGATCGGCTATTATAAGCTTCATCTCCTCAGGTATCCTAAGCTCCTGGCTGAAGATCTCTCTATGAACCTGTTTTATAACGTCTACACCGCTTAAACCATAGTTTATCATTAGTGTTCTCAACTGTTTCCTAGCCTCCTCGAAATTACCTGCTAGTGCTAACTGTATCATCTTCTTGATCTCCCGTGGATGGGCTAATCCTACAACCTTATACACGGAATCCACGGTAACCCTTCCGAGGGCTGCTGCAGCCTGCAGTATATTTATTGCTCTACGCATATCCCCCTCACATACATCATATATAGCTTCCAACGCATCAGTTAAACACTCAACCTTCTCCTGTTCACAGATCCACTTCAACCTACCGATTAGATCATCCTTTGGTAGGGGTGTAAATCTAAATACTGCACAACGGCTCTGAATAGGCTCAATGATCTTACTCGGATAGTTAGCTATCAATATAAACCTAGTTGTAGCAGTATACATCTCCATTAATCTACGAAGAGCCTGCTGAGCATCGGCGGTCATATTATCAGCCTCATCTAGCAAAACAATCTTAAAGGGTATCTCAGCCGCTACACGCGTCCTCGCAAACTCCTTAACCTTACTACGAATAACATCAATCCCACGTTCATCAGAGTTGTGTAGGAGTATAGGTATCATCCCCGCAAAGAACATATTGCCTCCGGGAACACTGACATCATATACATAGTCGTCGTATTTCACTATCTCGATACCTGTTATCTTCACCACATGAAGATCCGATTCAGCCAGTGATCTCAGCCTCATATATCTCTCATATTCACCCCTAGATAATTGGCTGGTATCTATAGATTCCATTACCTCTAAGATTTTACCCCTAGATACAGTCTTCTTCCCATTATATAACTGGTGTCTGAGTATGTATCTCCAATTGGTATTGATAGCTCTGGATATACTATTGAAGAATTTGATGAAGGGCTTTGCAGGTAGTAGATCCGATCTCTTATACTTCATCCCACCCTTCCATATAAGTCTAGCCTCTCTATTGAATAATGTAGCCTCGATACCGGTTATCCTAGCCAACCATACCAGATCGACTAGCAGTTCCTTAGAGGAGCTAGTTATCCTCGCTACATATCCCCATTTACCTGTTCCATCCCCCTCATATATGCCTCTTAGGAAGCCTATCCTCTCCCTAATAGTAACCTCGTAGATATCGGGGGGTATGCGTTTATTCCTAGCCCTCCTCCCTCCATCATATATCTCTCTATCAATGTATCTGGCTAATGAAGTATTGGGTAGTCTTAAATGTTTAGCCGATAATCTACTCCTATCGAATCCTGAGCCGACAAGATTAGTGTATACTGGAATATGGTGTTTAGAAGCTATCCTTTCAATCCTTAATGCAATCCCTTCCTCTCCCGGATACGCAACTGTTAAAACTACTTGTCCGCTCGTTCTCGATCCTCTATTGGTCTTCCTAAATCCTATGGCTCCCTCTGCAACATATAATCCTAGTAGCCAGGCTGTTTCTTCATCTATGTCTATTTTATCGGGTGTCTTAATCCTCCTATTATGCTTTATAACGTATTTCCTTAGATCAATTGCTTTACGCCTACCGGGTAGCTTTGCTGTGAATGATAGGAGGTAATCACCTATCTTTAATTCACTAGCCTTCTTCTCGACGAGTTCTCCATCTTCACTTAATACAATGATAGAATGGTTTCCAGTCAGCTTTAGTTCTCCTCCACCCTCAACCCTTATCTTGACGACGTGTTTTACTCTATGTCTTATTAGCCATGTAGCCTTCCTCCATTCAACCCTCCCGGTTTCGGCATTATAGGATAAAACCTCTAGATCACCGGTTCTAACATATTCTCCACCATCATATCTAAACACGTTATCTCCGCCGAAATACCATTTATCGAGTTCTTGAAACGTGACCCTAAGTATTCTACCATTCCTCCTAACCAGGATGGGTGTATCCTTAGCCACCGATGCATTTAGTTCCAGCATGTATTGTCTATAGTTTTTACCGAATAGGTCGTGGGCTAGGCAGTGGGCTGCAGTGGTTTTACCGGTGCCGGGTGGTCCGGCGAATAGTAGGTGGGGCATGTTCTTTTCTCTTACGAATTGTCTTAGTCTCTCTACGACCTCTTTTTGATTAACTATTTCATCGAGTGTTTTGGGCCTATATTTCTCGGCCCAGAGGAGTTCTGCTAATACCTCTCTACTACTCATAAGTTTACACCATGTAGCTAAACGAGGCTATATTAATATAGTATTATGCTTGAGTCTTATAAATTAGGATTCGGGTGACCCCTATTGTCTGAACTAAGCATTGCTAAGCTACTCATCGGGGTAATCTATGATTTCATCGAGAGGGATTTTATGGAGCAGGAGGTTAAGACAGAGATCATAGGTGATACACCGCCAGTATTAACCGTTGAAGGCTATATAGAGTTGAAGCGCGGAGCGGAATACATGTTGCCGAGGAGGATAGCATATGATCTAGCTAGGAAGGGTATTGCTAGGATTAAGGATGAAGAGATAACCATGGAGTACCTATCAAAGATAGTCTACAACGAGGAATCATCCAAGAATAGGATCCAGCTATACAGGGTTCAACCATACCTATACAGTCTAGCCAGGAAGACCATAGAGGATTTAAGGAAGAGGCTTGAAAGCGAGGGGAGGATCGAGCTATACGAAGAGTATAGGGACATACTAGAACTATACTCATCACTAATAAGCCTAAGACTGGGTAAGATCATAAACATGCTCAGACTACCAATAGTACCCCAGGAACTATTAGATAAGATGACTGAAGAGGAGAAAATGCTATTCTCAATACTCCGAACCACTTTAAAAGAATGGGAGAAAAGAATAGGATTAGAGAGGATTGAGTAAACACTTTAGACACGGTTTTATAAGGGTGTATGGTTTTTGGAAGAGGTAAATAATAGTGGGAAGAAGCCAGACCTAGTAACAAGATTCAAAAACTTCCTCAGAAACTATATCGATAGAAGAACTAAAAGGTTTAAATACAGGGAAAGATTAGCACAAATGGCTATAATGGGTCAGAGGAGCCTAGTAATAGATTTCGAAGACCTAACACTATTCGATCGAGAACTAGCACATATAGTCGAGGAACAACCGGATACAGCTTTAGAAGCTGCCAGTAAGGCTATAAAGGAACTCCTCAAGAAGGAGAACCCGGAATATGCTGAAACCATCGAGAAATTCTATCCAAGATTTCGAAACCTATCCAGGATATTAAAGATTAGAGAACTTACAAGTGAATACATAGGTAAGATGATTGCTGTCGAGGGGATACTGACTAGGCTCACAAGGGTTAGCGCTAAACTCGTAAAGGCTAGATACCAACACGTAGACCCGAACTGTATGGCTGAATTCGACTACCCAGAGACCGGGGAGATGGGTGAGAGGATCGAGAAGCCGAACGTATGCCCAGTATGCGGTAAGGGTGGGAAATTCAACCTATTAATACATAAATCGAAGTTCGTCGACTGGCAGAAGATAGTTATCCAAGAGAAACCCGAAGAGATACCCCCTGGACAGATACCCAGGAGTATAGAGGTTGTACTAACCGGAGACTTAGTGGATACAGCTAGACCCGGAGACCGTGTAATGATAACAGGTATACTTAGAGTTATGCCTACAAGCGCTGCCCAGAGGGGTGTTGGTAAAGCCGTATTCTCCTTCTACATAGATGCAAACTATGTCGATGTACAGCAGAAGGTTCTAGAAGAGATAGAGATTACGAGGGAGGATGAAGAGAAGATTAGGGAGCTGGCTAGGGATCCATGGATTAGGGAGAAGATCATTGCGAGTATAGCGCCATCAATATATGGACACTGGGATGTGAAGGAGGCAATAGCCCTCCAACTATTCGGGGGAGTACCAAAACCCCTACCGGACGGTACCAGGATCCGCGGAGACATACATGTATTATTAGTAGGTGATCCCGGAACGGCTAAATCCCAAATACTACAATACACCGCCCGCATAGCGCCGCGGGGAATATATACCAGTGGTAAGGGATCA
>JALVIT010000212.1 GCA_027028545.1 Desulfurococcales archaeon | reverse complement strand
ATTAATAATGGAGAGGGCTATGAGGAAATACGGTATACGCCCACCCGATAGAGAACTAGCCAGTCTACCCTTCAAGACCCCGGAGGCTCAACAATACTTCAAAGCAATGGCTGCAGCCGCAAACTTCGCATGGACTAATAGACAGATAATAATGCACTGGGTTAGAGAGAGCTTCAAGAAGGTATTCCATAAACCACCAGAGGATCTGGGTATGAAACTCATATACGATGTAGCACACAATATAGCAAAGCTTGAAGAACACATTATAGACGGTAAGAAGTATAGGGTCATAGTACACCGTAAGGGTGCAACAAGAGCCTTCCCACCCGGACACCCGGAGATACCGAGCGATTATAAGAGTATAGGACAGCCAGTACTCATACCTGGATCAATGGGTACAGCTAGCTACATCCTAGTAGGAACTAAGAAGGGGGTTAGAACATGGCATAGCGCACCCCACGGCGCTGGTAGATGGATGAGCCGTCATGCAGCTATAAGAACATATAGACCAGAGAGGGTTGTAGAGGAGCTTTCGAGGAAGGGTGTGGTTCTTAGAGCTGCAACACGTAGAGTGATCTCTGAGGAGGCTCCGGGAGCCTATAAGGATGTTGATAGGGTTGTACTCGTAGCCCATGAGGTTGGTATAGCTAAGCTAGTTGTAAGGCTTAGACCTATAGGTGTTGTTAAGGGTTAGCCCCCGATAATTATTTTGAATAATATATAGGCTGCTATAATCGTTAACACATTTTTTAAGTCACAGAAACTACACCCCCTCCCAATCTTAGACGATATGGTCAACGATATCAGCACCGATAATAAGCCAAGTCCAGACACTATATGTGCAGGAACCCCCTGGAGAACCGTTAGGTTTCTGAATCCATAATACATAGCATACACAACCACGGGTATCGTGAGGGCGTATATATAGTATAACCTACTCCTCTCATAGAGCCTCCTCCTAAACATCTTTATAGAATCCATTATCTTCAAAACATATCCCAGATGTCTCTCATGCCTACTACTATATTCCAAAGGTGTAAACGTTAGACCAATGATCTTCTCAACGAATGGAGATGTATTGATCAGACCCTTCAAATCCCTATAACTATACCCATAGCTGAGGAGCCTCCCAAATAAACCGATTTCGCCGGGACCCCCTCTACTAAGCTTCACCATAGATGTATCTATCGGCAACCCCTGTCTAGCATCACTATAGAGCTCCTCAACCAACGTATCGATATAGTTCTCAAAATCCACAATCCTCCTATATTCGAGGTAGCCATATACTGTTAGAACACCGAGTATAACTGGAATTATGAAATCTACCTCGTGGTGGGTGAATAATATTATTGGAGCTGTAAATAATAGTAGAAGCCCCGCCAGATCACTCCATAAATCACTCCTCCAATAGCCACTCCTCACAAGAACATTTGTCAGTAGGTAGCCCGAGACACCTATAATCGAGAATATTAAAGCTAGTAGTAGGGGGTTTATGGGATTTATAGGGGTTATACTATAAACGATCACTCCAAGGATCATTATCAGTAAACCCTCATATAGAGACTCTATAAGCGATAACAGGTTATTTATATGGGCAATCCTACCCTCAATCTCACGTTCGAGAGCAGAGTTAACATATGATAATGTATCATTGGTTGTAACCAATACCTCACTATAACCTCTAAAGAAGCCTTTGACCCTACGACTAGGTATAGTGTCTGAGATCCTCCTAATACATGTATAAGGGTCTGGAACCACATCAATTAAAGCTTTAAATCTCTTAGCCAGTTCATCGTATGGTTTAGGCAGTACTATTTTATCCTCACCGGCTAACATGAGTGTTTCATCGAGTCTCACACCATTTGATTCAAACGTTAATATTATCGTTAAGAAATCTAGGAATCCCTCCTCATAACCCCTCCTCCTAGCATACACTCTAAATAAACCCGTTCTATATAGGTAGAAGAATAGTAATACTGTAGCAGCTATTAGTAGGAATAAATAGATCATTATTTACCATCCCTAGCTTCCTCCTCTACGAATAATTCCCTATAATAGTATTTTGTTATCTCTTCAGCTAATACATCGGTTGAGAAAACACCTTTGTTAACAAGTTGTTGTATAAATACAGTCCTCCCAGTAAGCTCGATCCTTAGGGTTTCATCATCCAGTAGTTCCTTTAACCTATTGGTTTTATCAACTATATCCTCTATCGAGAACCCCGATCCGCCCCTATTATTATATATTTCGACTATGTTCAGCCTCCTATCAATCTCGTATACCTTACTAACGATCCTCCTACCATTATTGTTCTCCATTATGACTATACTCCATATATTCGATAAGAGTTTCTTAGGTATAGATATTGGTGGTGCTATCAACCTCTCAATGATGCTCTCAGCACTCTCCCCATGTATTGTTGTAAGTATTCCGTGTCCTAGCCTCGATGCTTGAACCAGTAATCTGGCTTCACGTCCTCTAACCTCTCCAACAACTATGTAGTCTGCCCTCCTCCTCAGGCTGAATTTTAATAGTTTATACATATCTATATTTGCCTCATTATCGTTTATAGCCATCCTCTCAGTCAAAGGATCCCATATACCGGTTGAACCCATTATCTCCGGTGTATCCTCAATAGTTACAACCCTACGTGTCGGGGGGATTAGGGTTAGTAGTGCTTGTAGTAGTGTTGTCTTACCACTACTCATCCCCCCACCGATCACTATGAATCCCTTCAACTCTAGTATGAGCCATAGATATGATACGATAGCTGCATCGACAACATTGTCGTCGACTAGCTCTGTTATCGAGATTATCCTTGGAGGCTTTTTCCTAACTGTAAAGCTTGAACCCTTACGTGATACCTCCCATCCATATGTTAGTGAGATCCTCATACCTTCGGGTGTTAAGCCTTCAGCTAGTGGATAGGCTAGTGATAAGTGTTTTCCCGATCTTCTAGCTAGTCCTAGGACTAATCGATCTATCTCTCCCTCCTCTAATACCAGGTTTGTATTCATCCACCCATACCATGTATAGTCTCTATGTATGACTTGAACGTATTTATCCATACTATTACCGCTTATCTCTTCAATCCTGGGATCGAGTATTAATGGGTATAGGGGTCCGTAGCCGCTTCTAAGCTTCTGATAGTAATAGTTTATCTCGATCGGGTTGTTCACATATGTGTTGTAGATCTCTTCATCGTTTAGTCTCCGAATAGTTTTCTCTATACAGTAGTTTGACATACAGTTTGGATTCTCCATATATATTGTTAAAACAGCTTCTTCAACACCGGGTTTAAGTTCTGGTTCGACTACTATGTATTCTAGCCTATTTCTATCCCTATTGATATATACTAGTAAGGTGTCTCTAACCGTGTATTGTTGTATGGGGTTTAGGTTTCCGCGGGGTCTTACATAGTCTGTTTTAACCATGGATTCAAGGATCTCCTTCATCAACACCAAGTGTTTATTTTTATTTAAAAAAGGTTTTAGTTTTAATAATTGAAAAAACATTATTGCCTCACCCAATTACCCTTATAGGTATTGGCTCGGTCTCCTGATCACCATATACTGCTATGACGTAGTGTTTTATAGATTTATCCAGCGGCTGGTTAAACACTAGGTTGAAGCTCTTCGTTGTCCCCGGCTCTATAACCACATTCACCTTCACAGTTATATTATCTGGAACTATCGTGATCTCATCTACTGTTACATCCGCTGTACCTATATTGGCTACTTTGACGTTTAGGATCGTTCTATTATCGTCTATAAGCATTTTCGCGGAGACCACTGAGGCTGCAACATATTCTTGTGGACTGCTCAGTGTGTTCATCATATAGTTGTATAGTATTACTCCACCGGCAACGGTTACTACAAGCAGTATTGCTGTAGCAACCAGTGGTGATACAGCCTTCATATCTAATCCCTATGGTATATGTAGGGGAGGGTTAAGGAGTTGTATAGTTAAAAACTTATATATCCCGATGGGGGGTGGGGGGTGGTGAAACTATTTAAGCCTCCATAGAATCGTGATTACTAGGATATAAGTGTCTTATTGGTTTTAAACATATATGGCTCAATAATATTTTCGGGTAGAGATTCTAGGTGAGAGAGTGATGGCTAGCGAAGTAGTTGTAGGCGAACAGTATAGAGCTATTAGCCCAGCCGAATTCTTCTACAAGTATAGGGAGATCGCCGGCTTCTCAAACCCGGCCCGTGCACTATACCAGACAATCCGTGAACTGGTCGAGAATGCTTTGGATGCAACAGATGCTCATAATATCCTACCAGATATAAAAATAGTTATTAGGAGGGCTGATGAAGTAAACCCATACTATAAGATCGTTGTAGAGGATAACGGTATAGGTATACCACCACACATAGTTCCGGAAGCCTTCGGCAGAGTATTATTTAGCTCTAAATATGTTCTAAGACAAACACGTGGAATGTTTGGACTGGGAGCAAAGGTCGCAATACTCTATGGACAAATAACCACTGGAAGACCAGTAGAGATAGTTACCAGTCAGCCAGGTCTCAAGAGGATATACTACTTCAAACTGAGGATCGATATAAACAAAAACCAGCCGGTAATACTTGAGAAGGGTAGTTATAGGAAGAATAGAGAATGGCATGGAACAATAGTCTCAGTAACCGTTGAGGGTGATTGGAGTAAGGCGAAGAGCCGTATAAAGGAGTATATTATGAGGACAGCAGTTGTAACACCATATGCAAACATAGTATTCATATCGCCCGAAGACGAGATAATATATTATAAGAGGACTATAAACAAACTCCCAAGACCGCCCAGAGAAGTTAAACCACATCCGTATGGTATAGATCTGGAAGTCTTGAAGAGGCTTATTTCAAGCGGAAAATATACGACAATATATGATCTACTAACTAAGAGTTTCCAAAGCATAGGTGATGTAACGGCTCGAACACTGCTTGAGAGAGCTGGAATAGATCCAAGTCATGAACCAGCTAAGCTGAGGGAAGATAAACTCTTAGAGCTAACCAATGTTATGAAACAATATGAGAAATACCGTCCGCCGACATCACTAGCTCTATCCCCCTTAGGTGAGGAGGTTATAATTGCCGGTCTGAAAAGGATCTACCAGCCGGAGTTCGTGGAGGCTATAACTAGGAGACCGGCAGCATATGAGGGGCATCCATTTATAGTGGAGGTTGGAATAGCCTATGGAGGTAGAACCCCCATAAGCACTGATAGATATCCAACCCTTCTAAGATACGCCAACAAGATCCCATTACTATATGATGAGGGTAGTGATGTTACAACAAGGATAGTTAAAGAGGAGATAAACTGGGATAACTACCTGGTAAAACTACCAGCACCGATCGTGGTATTGGTTCATCTATGTAGCACAAAGATACCGTTTAAAGGCGTTGGGAAGGAGAGTATTGCGGATGTGGACGTGATACATAAGGAGATTAAACTAGCCATACTAGAAGTAGCCCGCCGGCTGCGAAACTATCTATCGAAGAAGATGAAGGAGGAGGAGAGGAGGAAGAAGCTGATAAGTATAATCAAGTATATCCCGGATATAACGAATTCACTAGCAGTAATCCTTAGGGGAGACAGTATCCCGAGGGAGAAGATCGTTGAGAAACTAGTCGAAATCATAAGTCTAAAACTAGAGGTTCCAAAGAACGAAGTATACGATATGTTAAAGAAGGTTGAGATAGGTGTTTAGCCATGACGATATCAAGCGTGGATAATAAAGCTAGGAGTAAAGCGATAAGGGTCCTTAGGAGGAAGTTCGGCGAGCTGGCGAAGAATATAGTGGAGGGGAGGAAACCAGTCCTAATACTTCCCAAGAGGGTATTATCAAACACGATCTACGATGTAAGGAGGAAGCTCCTACTACTAGGTCCGGAGATGCAGAAACGCAACCTATTAGATGTTAATGAAGCTAGGAAGTTTATGCAGACCCTATTAATGGCTTCAATAATATACGATGCACTAATAAATAACGAGTATCCAACAATACGTGACTTATACTATAGGGGTAAACACACAATAATATTCAGAGACCAGAAGGGTAGACTACACCATGAAAACACATGGGATGAACAAAGAGAATCGGATGCAGTGATACGGGATATAGAGGTATACCTCGGACTACTGAGGGAAGAAATGCTAATATTATCGAAGGAGAAGGGGAAGGTTGTAGGAAACCTAGTGATCAGAAGTGGAAACGACATAATAGATCTAAGCAGGATGGGCCACGGAGCATACTCAATAGAACCAACACCAGACCTCATAGAATTCAAAGATGTAGATGCAGAATACGTCCTAGTTGTAGAGAAGGATGCAGTATTCCAACAACTACACCGCTACGGCTTCTGGAAGAAACAAAAAGCCATACTAATAACAAGCGCCGGACAACCAGATAGAGCAACAAGGAGATTCGTAAGGAGATTAAATGAAGAACTAAAACTACCAGTATATATACTATCAGATAGTGATCCCTACGGGTGGTACATCTATAGTGTCTTCAAAATAGGGTCGATAACCCTCTCATATGAGAGTGAGAGATTGGCTACACCGAATGCGAAGTTTATCGGGGTTATGATGACGGATGTATTCGGCTCAGATATAATACGGGATAAGATATCTAGGATCCGTGTTAGAGATGTGGAAACGATCACGCCTAGGAAGCTTAAAAGCCTCCCACCGAAGAAACCCTATCTCTCGGAGAGGGAGAGGAGGAACTTTATAATTAAAGCCAAGCCAAAGGATGTTGAGAGAGCTGTAGAGCTGGTAGGATACGAGGTTGCAGATGCATGTCTAGATAATAAGGAGATGAGGGATAGAATACGTAGGAAGAAGGAGGGATTATCAGGATACCCATGGTTTAGAACACCACCATGGATTAGAGAACTATGCATATTCTTCAAAACACTAGCCAAGCTCGAGATAGAGGCAATGGCTAGTAAGGGGTTGAAATTCCTAGCAGATGAATACATACCATCGAAGATTGAAACAGGTGATTGGATAGACTAGGATCATTTCATCAACTACAAAATATTGATTCGAAGAATGGATCCCATGATAAATTACCGTCCTCCCCGAAAACCTTTCATCTAGGTTATTGAGTTAAAATACACTGTATAAAATATAGAACACTTTTATAAAGACCATATAC
>JALVIT010000211.1:23005-51944 GCA_027028545.1 Desulfurococcales archaeon | reverse complement strand
ATAGTCCGATAGATCATGGATTAAGACCTGATATAAACTGTATTAATAGAGAATTAATACTTGGTGAAGTAAAAATATCTAGTAAAAACATACAGGGTCCGCATCAATTAAAAGTATATGTAGACGAATTAACTAGGCAGAAGATCGTAAAGGAGTATGCTTTAGGAGTATTAGCATATGGGAAAATAATAGAAGGGACCCTTCCCTTTATAAGAGAGGCTATAGAAATCCACAAACTTGGTAATTACTTCGATGAAATCCTTATTCTAGACTTTCACAGAAAATACGATAAACCAGAAGTTAAGGAGATAATAGCTTAATAAATTAAGTTCGTTCACCCCCATGTTAGCTCGAATATGTTAATGATTATGATTGTTGGGATTATCTTCACATTCAATAGTTTAGATATAGTTTTAACAGTAGCCTGCCTTTCACGTAGGAAATCGATTATAATATCAGTATCTAAAACCACCCTATCATATCTCTGCTTTATTTAGACCAAGCCTCTCTTATTTCCCTAAATATCTTCTCTATATCTCTATCATCTACATCACTCCACGAACCGGCTAGATCCATTAGACTCCTATGCTTCTTTACAAGCCTTAATATTACATCTGAGAAGCTCTCGCCTGGTTTCTTGAGTCGTTTTAATGCTTCATAGGCTTCTATAGTTATAGAGTTATAGTGATAGTTTTGACACCCATAACCTATCTCCCGGTTAATTATCTATGTTTATAAATGCACTTATAGACGTATCTAAATTGTATTTTGTCTATTGCTCGTTGTCCTCGGAGTATTTATGTTTTAAAATTTTTATTTTCTTACGTAGTTTATTTATCTGTAGCGGTTTAATGTTTCTAGCTATGAGATATTTTGTGAGGTTATAATCGTCGATTATTGTCACCGAGGCTTTATTGAGGGCTTTAATCCATGTTTTATCCTCTAGATTTCTCCTAAATTCTTCTGGTGTTAATGGTATAGGCTCTACTCCGGCAGGGTGTGTTGGTAGTAGATCGTATCTATCGAGTATTCTTACACCATTAAATTTCTCCGACACTATTATTAGGTCTATATCACTCCATAGGTTAAAGTCTCCATGTGCATAGTTTCCATAGAGTATAACTGTTACCCTACCAAGCCTCTCCCTTAGCTTTCTAGAATATTCCTCAACCAGGTCTAATACATTAAGCCACTCCTCAAATCTCTTATATGGTATTCTTACATACCTCATTGATACAGGCCTCTATAGCGTTTATAATCTTCTCAGAACATTCCATAGATTCATCAGCATCCCTCTTAGTATAGTTCTCATAAGGTATTGATTCACTAGGCCATGCATTTGGATATCTCGGTGGAATATACATCTTATTAAGAAAAGCTACACATTCATATAATTCTTTAAGGGAGGTACAGATCTCCTTAGCTCTTCTCCATAAAGCTAATAGATCGTGCCGAAAGCTGGGAGACCACCCCCTCTTAATAACCCTTTTAAGGCATACTCAGCTGCTTAATGACCCTTAAAACAAGCCCAACTGTAGAAACTACCATCAATATCAGCCCTCATAGACTCTAATGTATACTGGGCTTGACGAAGCCATCTACGAGCCTCTTCACAATCAAACAATAATAATCCCCTGTAAGGGATTTATGTGAAGGATGGCTATTAGGATTTTGTAGTGAATAATGTTAATTTATTCTTCATCTCCTCACGAATTCTTAGTAGAAGTCTTTAAGCAAACTATGAGAGACTTCAAATGCATAGTTAATAAGGAATTAACCCTTCAAAGAATATTTAGATTATGAATATAAATACTATGTTAATACTATAAATCATTCCGGGAAATGAATTGATCGATTATAGATTATTTGGTATTAAGCCTTCTCGGATCATCTCCAGTTATTGTTATTCTGTGTTTAGGCTTGAACCTTATCTGGGATGTAGGTATAATTGTATTTATTGCTATACTCAATGGTATAAACCAATTAACCCACCTATTACTTCCAATAAACTACTCTACCACTGGGAGAAGATAGCTAGGAAAATCTCGGAGGCTAAGGTCCCTAAACCCTACTTCCGCTTATCGACATTGACTGAGCCTTTCCAGGAGAGTGTTGAGGATAAGCTACTTGTGTCTTATAAGTTGTTGAGGATAGCGTATAAGCATCGTATACCGATAATAATTAATACTAAGTCGACACTATTCCTAAAGGAACCATGGTTTACTCTACTAAACAAGATGAACGATGAAAAGCTAATCCTCGTACAGATGAGTATATCTATAGATGACGAGGAATTAGCCAGGCTTTTAGAACCGGGTGCTCCGTCTCCAAGTAAACGGTATGAAGCATTAGATAGACTAAGTGAACATGGAATACCCGCAGTGCTTAGACTACAACCGCTAATCCCGGGGCTTGGGAATGAACATTTAAAGGTGCTCGATAACGTGGTCAATAGTATTGGCGGCGTAATTATTGAATCACTTAGACTACCATGGAATGAACTCAAACTACTATACAGCATACTATCAGTTAAGAGAGATATAGTATTCGACGAGAAACTATGGGTTAAATATACTATGGAGGCGGAAAACCTATACACGCCAGTAAGGGGTTGGAAGGAGAAGATTTATCGAGAAATACATAAAATGGTTTCTTCGAGGGGTATACCACTTTCTACATGTAAAGATTACCCAGTAACTATGAGGAGTGATTGCTGTTTATTCTGGATAACGGGGAATAGGGAGTATGGTGTTCGAGAGACCATACGTGAGAGAAAGTATAGGGTAAAACTTGATAATGTAAGGATTATTGAGCGTGAAATATATGATCGATACCCTAACCCTATAAGGAAGATCCTTAGGCTACATAGTAATAAACTAGATAGGGTAATTAATAGTGGTAGGGAACCACTGGG
Source organism: Desulfurococcales archaeon (assembly GCA_027028545.1). GTDB lineage: Archaea > Thermoproteota > Thermoprotei_A > Sulfolobales > Desulfurococcaceae > JALVIT01. Next base: position 49,030 of record JALVIT010000211.1, on the reverse strand, counting down.
TTGAGGGATGAGGGGTTGAAGAGGATCGGATTAGTTGGTGGATTGAGTCCAGAGTCGACGATCCTATACTATAAGACTATAGTTGGAGAGTATAGGCGTAGATTTAGAGACGAAAATTATCCGGTGATAATAATTTATAGTGTGGGTTTTGGAGAATTCACGGAATATATGAGGAGGAGGGAATATGGTAAAGCAGCTGGGATCCTCATAGATGCTGTGAAGGCTCTATATAGAGCTGGAGCAGACTTTGCATTGATAACCGCTAACACCCCACACCTACTATATGATAAAGTAGCTGGGGAATCACCTATACCATTGATAAATATTATCGATGCATTAGCCGAGAAACTATTGGAGGACGGCGTTAAGAGGATCGGATTATTAGGTACAAGATATACGTTAACGCTTGGGTTCTATAGTGATAGGCTCAAACAATACGGTATAGAGACGATCATACCAGATCCAAGGGATATTGAAGTCGTTAACCGAATAATATATGATGAACTGGTTAAGGGGAATATTAGAGAGGATTCACGTATAAAAATACATGGGATCATGGAGAAACTCGTAGAGAAGGGAGCTGAAGGGATAGCACTAGCATGCACAGAACTACCATTAATCGCTTATGGTTTCGAGAAAGCACCAATATATGATACAGCCCGGATCCATGCATTAAAAGCATTAGATGAAGCATTAAAAGATTAATCAATAGAATAAAAGATAAGAACATCATAGGAGGATATAGTTTCGCTTATTCTTCTTGAAGATCTAAGGATTTTAGGAGAAGCTCCAATGCTATTACCTGCGGTTTAAAGAATTTTAGATTATTTCTATCCAGAATTTTTCTAAAGATATCTAACTGTATACCACGATCTATCCTTCTCCACGTAAGTTTAGAATTATTTCCCTTAGGAATATCGACACCTATGTTCTCAGCTATTTTCAGTAGATGATCCTCTATAGTGTGCTTACTAGTAGGATACTCTGTTATACCATTAACAGCTATAATTATTTCAGCTTTTCCACCACCATAACTCATTTTACACGATGCAACCCTTTCGGACAGTAATTCCAATCTCACACCTAATTTCCGGCTAATACTATTAAATAACCTCTCTAACGTATGATCCTCCTGATCTATTACTACCACTATCTTATGATAGCCTAAACCTATATACTCTCTAATATAGTCGAAGATCGATAAATGTTTATAGCTAGGGAACAATAAGTCAACAATATGTCTATGATTTAAAGCACCAGATAATAATGCCACCACAATATTGTCTGGACTCCCATCAGCAACAATGACTGCACACCTTTTCGAGGATTTATTGCTCAGTATATCTCGGCGTTTAAGCCTTCTCAAAATTCCCCCAATCTCTATACTAAGCCTATGCGTGGGCTGCCTTAAATAGATCTTCATATTCTCACATCAATCCCTAGATCAAGATATTTCTCAAGTTCATCATATGTTAAAGTATTAGTCTTGAGGATGCCATTATCCAACTCCAACTTTATGATCTTTGCCTTATCAGTTACACCACTAAGCAGTCGTGCAGCCTCAATACTATGAGTGGTTACAACAACTTGTTTTCCAGCATCAACTAGATCCACTAGTTTATGCGCCAGGTATACAAGGCTTCTCGGATTCATATGGGATTCTATATCATCCCACAGTATTAGATCCGGCTTCATATACTCTGTTAGTAAGCTAAATACTATAAGCAGTTGAATACCCTCACCAAGATCACCCAACCTAATCCTAGAACCATCACTCAATCTCACCATAAGAGCATAGGAACCACCACCAAACGGTTCATTGAGTATATCTGTAAGATCAAGATCAAATATCTCGGATAAAGATTTAGCAACTTTAGCTGTAAGTCCGGAGGCTGATAAATCGATCCAGTTGTAGCCTATGAAGCGATATATATTTTTTATAAGGCTATCACGGATAAATAATATATTGTGAAGGTATCTTTGCTGATAAATTTTTCCCCCTAAGGCATATTTATTTAATTCGGCAAATAATATAGGAATGCCTCCTCCCTCTTCACGGCTTTCTTTTATCACTGCCAATACTCGGAGAGTATCTCCCCTCAATTCTATGATAATTCTATTCATTTTATTATCTTCATCATATTCTATTGATGCTATTTTATCTTTTGCACCATATTTATGTATTAGGTGTAATACACTCTTACTTGTCAATGTTTCATGTAATTCGCCAAGTATTTGAAAGATATCTTTACCATATAATGGTCTAGTCCCATGGGTTAGTAATAATGACTCCAATATTGTTGTCTTTCCGGAACCATTGGCTCCAATTAAAATTGTTAATGGTTTTAACTCTATCGTTCCTTCTCTTATACCTCTGAAGTTATAGAATTTAATCCTCTTAATCATGCTTAAAACCATGATGTGCCCCTTATCATTGTTTATATATTGTACATAACCATTATAGGATTTACTAGATTTAACATATAGATGCACGTGAAATATATACTAAAAATATTGAAGCTTTGGGATTGAGGGGAGACGAGTATTTTTGGTAAGGTATCCTACTTCCTGGACATAATTAGTCTTATTAGATACGATCACAGAAATCCCTATAGTGGTGGTGTGTTTGGATAGGTTGTGGCTATTTATGCTAATTTTAGTCTTAGTAGTGGTTATTGGTTTGCTATCGATATTCTATCTTGTTAATACTAATAGAGTCGGTGGTATACTTTTGTTGACTGATAAGGATAATTATTGTATCAACGACACAATACAATATACGATCGTGAACTACGCTGATGTAGAAATATCAACTGGAGAACCATGCGTTTCAGCCAAACTCTACATATGGAATAATACCCAGTGGATACAGGTTAAACCAGTGAAGCCTATAGCATGCCCCCTACTAGCACATGTTATAACGCCGGGATCCTCTCGAAGCTTTGTATTAGACCTCAAAAACTACAGGGTATTCCCGGGTAAATATAAGCTAGTAGTAGAAGTTACCGACGAATATAATAATCAAAGAATCATCCTTGAGAAAATAATATATATACAAAACTGTCGTTAAAACATATAGTCGGTAGTTTCCTTAAACATCTTAAATATAGGGAATCGCATGGTTATGTTTATATACGTGTACGTATACGTATTACTAGTGGTGAGGTTATGAGTTCTCGGGTAGTCCCCCTACGTATTAATCGTGAGATATTGGAGACCATTGACAAACTTGTAGAATTGGGTGTTTTTAGTTCTAGGAGCGAAGCATTAAGAGAGCTTATTAAGATTGGTCTCAAAAACTATGAGAAAATAACTAGGATAGCTAGGGGTGTTGAGAAACTATTTGAATTAGAGAAGGAGATGGGGGAAATACCGATAAAACTCGATGGAGCACTAAAGCAATTTCTCGAAGAAAGAAAGGAGAGGTAGATTGTTGGTGAGCTATATCGATACAAGTGTTATTATTGCTGCACTTGATCCAATTGATCCCCGACGTAATAAAGCGATCGAGGTTTTAGAGAATGAGCATGACAAGATAATTTCAGAATTGACTTTAGTCGAATTAGCAAGCACACTTGCTCGAAGGGAAAAACTATTGGGCCAGATGATGGATAAACTAGGGCTTAATAGGGAAGAAACAATTTTAGCTATACTTATCTATATCTTAAAGAAATTCGGTATTAGATATGAGACTATAGATGGATGGATAAGATACCCCTTAGTGGGTAAAGTATATAAACCTATTGCAACAGCAGTTGAACTATCAAAATATATAAAGCTAAGAACTTTGGATCTATTACATCTAGCCTATACTAAACTGTTGATGGAAAAAGGCATTTATCTACAAAAATTAATAACTATGGATAGCGATTATGAGAAAATAAGCAACATAATCAAAAAGTTATTCAATATAGCTGTCCGGGTAATAGTCTAGGTGTCTTCTCCACATTGATCCGTTGCTAATTGCTTCCACTTCTTTAATACAATACCTGATCACCATATGCCTTCATTTTATTCCTTAACATTAAGTGGTAGATCTATTATCGATCCATATCCATGATATAAACAATTTCCACCTACTAAGATCTTCCAATCTACATATTAGGGATTATCTTATTGATAATTTTCTCATTAACATTTCTAAGCTTTGTATGATGTTTCTGGACGTTATTAAACTGGATCACCAAGTATAGATCTAATTTAATATCCCTACAAGTTTTATGTAAGTCTCTAGTTGTATTGGTCATAGATATATAGTTTTTATGTATGAATACTTTAATGGTGGTAGTGGTTGAGTAATGATGTTTATCGTGAGGCTTTGAAGAAGCTTATCGAGGTTAGAAGCCGTGATCGTGTTAGGAGGAGTTCACGTAGGATCGAAGACTCGGTAAAGATCGGTAAATTGGCTAAGCTATTATTTAATGAATTATTTGAGGTGATTAGATGGGATCAGGAGGAGAGGGTTCTAAAGATGAAATAACCCTCTATGCTGAGGAACTATTTAGAGAATATATGGATTTCAGGAATAGATTATCCTAGGAAAAGGATATTACGAAGAGATATACTTTATTTATAGGCTTCTTAAATGAATGTTTTTCTAGGAGGAAAATGGGATATATAGTGGTAACCGGGGGTTTTGCGGTAGAACTACTTACGGGACATGCATATAGGACGTTAGATGTAGACTTGATAGTAAGTAATCCCATGGTTGCTAGAATTCTTGAAAAATTCCTATCACTTATAGGGGAAAAGATAGCTCGTGGATACCTCCCATTATATGAGGAGATCACTGTTAAATCCATAGATATAGTATCAACCGCTTATACTAGAAAAACCAAACCTATAACAATTATAATAGATAGCTATAAGGTATATGTTGATCCACCAGAAGAGCTCATAATAACCTATTTAGCAGGATGGAAACACTGGGATTCAACAGAGGATCGGGATAAAGCTATATGGTTACTGGTGATCCTATGGGATAAACTCGATAAGAAATACTTGGAGGAAAGAGCCCGGGAAGAGGATGTTCCTGATAGATTGAAGCAATTGTATAAGATTATCGGTAGTAAGACAAATTATTAAATTATCCTTGAAGGGGGCTATCTTTAAGAATAGATAGGTTCATCATCAGCCTTTCAGATCCTACTTTTTAATTCAAAATATAAGCTAGAGAAAATAATCTACATTTATGCCAATAACTAGAAATAATTTATAGATGACAACATATTTATCGGGGAATAGCCTTGACCAGAAGAGAGGCATTGTTATAGCTTGATGCAGCCTTAGAGGATCTTGATGATGCTAAACTACTATATGGGCATAGGAGATGGTTTAGAGCAGCATTCTTTACACAACAAGCTGTCGAGAAGGCTCTAAAGTCTTTATTCTTCATATATTGTAGGGAGGAGCCTCCAAAAACACATACCATTACCGAACTATATAGGATGCTTAAGAAGTGTGGTTTTAAACTGCCGGAGGAGCTTGAAGAGCAAATATATATATTCAACAAATACTACACCATAACACGATACCCGGATGCAGCTAATGGTTTACCGAGTGAATCCGTTGATAGAGTGGAGGCTGAGAGGGCTCTAAGAATTGCAGAAGAGATCATCAAGTATATTAAAAGAAGTATTGAGAGAGGTGAAGAGAATTCTCAGAGAACTTAGCAAATATATTGTGATTGATGAAGCATACCTATATGGAAGCTATGTCAAAAATACATGGTTGAAAACGAGCGATATAGATCTGATCATAGTCTCTAAAGATTTTAAAAACATGAAATATATTGATAGATTGGAGCTTATCTATAGGATCGAGTGGAAAATAGGGACGAAATACTTCGTTGAGGTCATACCATTAACACATGAAGAATTCACGGAAAAGATGAAGCATAGTGCAGTATTAAGAGATGCCAGTAAATACTGGATAAAGATAACAATATAACCGAAGATATAATCTATTAACTCCTAGATTATGGAGTAAATACATGGTAACTCTAGGAGAAAGCTAACATGGGGTATGATGAAAGGGTAGGTTCCTGAAAATATGATGAAAAGCCCCATCACTGATTATTTCTTAAGACCTATTATCTTATCCTTTAATTCTAATAGAATATTTCTCAATTCCTCACTAGATGTTTTATCCACTACATTATTAATTATCTTCAAAACCTTTTCATAATCGATCGTTTTTATCTTATCGAGTATAGGAGTATATTCTCTATTTTCAATATAGGATTTGAATGCTTCGGGGTACATAGTATACACGACGTGATAAACTGCTTTAGTAAGTTCTAACCCCTCTTCATTCAAGCCGTCATATCTTTGTCTAGGAAACCTACCCTTATTCCTTAATAGATCCTTATCTTCATGGCTGATAGCATATAATGCTTTCCGAGCCCAGACAAGTATTCCAATTTCAGGATATATTTTTGATAAATATTTACCACTCTTATCAACTGTTATAACTGTACATAGCCAGCATCCAAATCTAACCTTATCCTCCGATCTATATGGAGGATCTAGTTTTCCATATAGTTTAAGCAGTTCATCATAAAGCCTAATATCTGTGAAGAAGGGCCTTCTCCTACTACGTATAATACTCCATACATCGTCCTCCGTTAAATATGCTAGAGGATTATATATTCTAGCACCTCCGAGCCCAGAGGATTTAACTACGAATAATGGCAAACTCCCGGTGAAGGATTCACCTATCTTCTTAAGGGATAATCTTAAACGTTGACGAACATATTTATTTGAAGCTCCACTCACTGGATCGATACAGTCTTTACATTGTTTAGCCTTCTTCTTCATAACACCAGATCTATAAGCACTCTCATCAAATCTAGAACCATTAAATACAGCTACCCCTCCATTCTTTGAACCTTTGATTATATTATTAATGACTCTGCTAGCAGGTATTATCTTAAACTTCTCAGTACACCATCTAAACTTTCTATGGGGCGTAGGATAGCCCCTATCGAGTTGGAGACTCAATATATCCTTCCCCTTATCCGGGTAAACAATGTATACATTGATATCTAATCCACTCACCCTTCCATATTTTGAGAGCTCTCTAAGGAATAGATAGGCGTAATCCCTAATCTGTGGATACTCGATCAGAGTGTCAGCATATATTACGTGAAGTCTGACCCCCCTACGATAACGAGAGACCGCTTCGACAAGTATATCGACGAGGAGACTCGAATCCTTACCACCGCTGAAACCAGCGATCCATATCTTCTCATTAATCGTCTTTAAACTATTAATTATGTTCTCGACGGTATACATTATGTATACCTCATTTAACGTATCGCGATAGTTTGCCTATGTATTTTTTCAGAAACTCATTAAAAACGATCGATGCAGGGTAATTTAAGCCACTTTTCATAATACTTGATATTATAGAGTGGGGTATTTTTCTGTTTACCTTAAAATAGCTTATTAAACGAACTATGTTATCTCTGATACTACTGATATTCAATATATTAAGCACTATTCTTTTAATATCTTCGTTTACGATCCTAGTAGCTTCATCATACAAATATATTAAGATGAATAATCTATAATATAGCTTACTACATTCATCCCTCTTTATATTATTAGCTAGTTGTAGTAATGGATATCTTAATTTTTTCTTATGAGGAAATACTAGGTCAATTATCATAGTATTATTGGTGACTTTAAACCTATACTTGACCTCAGCTTCATTATCCATATATCTTATGATCGCCCTACTATATTCCCCAACAAGCATCTCTTTTATACAACCGTATATTATCTTATTTATAAGAGGATGTATGTCTAATCTAAATGGTTTGAGGTATTTTATCTTAGTTAAGTAGAAAGCGTAGGGTTTTCTAGTTTCATATCTACTGTATAGTATAGGCGATCTCCTTGTAAGCCTCAATAATTTTGTATAATATTGTTTATCTAAAGGACCTATTAGGATCGGTAGTAGGAAAAATTCTAAATTATAACGATCCATAACTATATTTATTGCAGGTAGTATAACGTATATATTTCTCTCTCCTCCAATTTCTATAGTGATAGCTACCGGATCATGTTGAATATCAATATATACTTCTATATCATCCATTTCTTTGAATAACGTCTTATCCTCATAATCCGATCTAAGATTAGAAATTAAGATTAAGTAATGAACATATTCATATTCTCTAGTCATTGTTATAACCATCTTTTTATGAATGAATATGGGTTATAATTGTTGTTATTAATGCTATAATGGATCTAGCTATTATATGGTCTATCGAATACATATAGTCTTCAATATTCCTCTTCAGGCTTGTTGCCTGTAGATTAGCTGATGATATAATTATTTCACCACTACTATTAACATATAATTTACCGTGGAGGGGGTGCTCGGTTATAATGTTTTTCAATGAAATTATTTTTACTTTTTCACCCTTCTCTGTGAAATCCTTTAATATGTCTTTTTCCTCCTCTCTGATGACAATAATTACTTCTTTGGTCTTTGGTCGTTCGATTACACTTTGTATGATTGCTTTACCATATTCATCTATCCATGGCGAGAAAAAGATGTGGATTTCGGAATCTCTAACCTCTTTAAACACTTTACCTAGATCGGTGGTTAAGGGGGACATTATAGGTCTTCCGGATTTCAATGTTTTTAAAATATCTTCTATTAAATACTCAGCATATATTCTACTCAAGGTAAAGTGTTGTATTAGATCATAATAAACACACTCTGTATCAAGCACTAGATCGTTTAATGACGCATCCCAGTATAGATCATATAATCCCGTTATTAGTGTTAATAGTGCTGATTTAACTCTTCTACGTATATCTTCATCTATCTTAATTAATTCCCTACCATAACCATATCTTATAAGCCATGTTGGTATAATTGTGTAGTTCTTAATGCTGCTATTAATCTCTTTCATCTTTTTACTAAGTTTTTCTAGTGAATTAATTATATTGTTAAGATCTTTGTTTTCATAGCTCATAATGGCTTTCTTGGAGCTCTCATAATACAACTTCTTTACTTCATCTCTATAATTTATACTTCTTTTATCTAATATCTTAAAGATATCATACATTTTCTTGAGAGTAGGCATTATTTTTTCATGAATAAGACTATATTCCTCCATGTTTAGATAGTTTAATCCACCATCAGCCTTCTCGTAGATGTATATATCGTAATATTCTGGTTTAAGAAAAATATTAAATGGTGAAGCCTGTAGAACCTCCTCAGACTCCCTCTTTTCAGTATAGATCCTATCAAGCACTAAACCTATCTCTGAAGAATCCAGATTTAATGCATTTAACACTGAGAGATAAATCACATGGGCGAAGGTATGCAGTGCTAATATTTTAAGGAATCTTAAAAAGAATTCATCATTTACAATGAGATCACTGATCTTCGATTCTAAATCCCTCAGTTCTTCCACTAGTTTATCTGGATCGTTTAAATACGAGGTTAATATTTTGCTCAATTTACTTATAGATAATGATTGTGTAAGTATAGTGGCCGATGAAGGATCAGGTATTCTCCCACCCGCTTTTCTAAGGAGTAAATATTTTAGTAACGTGACGTAACGTAGATACGGATCCTTAAACAAATAATATAATAGATGGAATAATAAAGAGATTGCATTGACCCTAAACCTCACAGCCTTTGTATTGGTTATCGATGTCTCAAAACGGAAGTCCTCATGATATTTAAAAGTGCCAATGATATCATTTGAACGTCTATTAATTAATGTAAATCCTATTAGTATTAGAAATATATCTATAGTAGTGATTTTAACAGGGATATTACCCGGAATAATATATGGTTTTTTAGAAGATGGTTTTTCATGTATATAGTATTTGATGGCTGATCTCGAGCTAAGAACATACTTTAACTTATCACTACCCAAAAATACTCCAGCCGATGAAGGATCCTTCCTAGCCATCCTCTCCTCTTCTTTAAGGCATCTACGGACAGCTTTACATACTTTCTTTGTATAGTTTATATACTCCCTATCATTAGTTCTCCTAACAATCTGTGTTAATGGACATACTATTCCACGTATGGTATAACCTATTTCCTCCTCTTCCTCAGACCTTTCCCTAGCTAGATATTTTTGTGCTACATTGATCGAGCCTATTATTATACAATATATTTCTATACCTTCCCTACTAAATGATGATATTGTACGCCATGCAACTGGTATATCGTCAATATCCCTAGGCAACTCGTTAAGATCTATAAATATATTTACTATTTTATGGCCAAGTTCGAACTTCATTATAAAAAATAATGGCTGTATACTTCGTATTCTCCCCGAATATGATTTTAATGCAGGATGTTTAGGTATATTCTCCCTCAAATACTCTCTTATAGTATTTATTAATTCGGTATATTTAGGTATAATTACAATCCTAAGATTCTTACCCCCAAGAGGTGAATGCAATCTATGTATTTTATCGATTAAACCCTCAATGTGTTCAGTAAAATCTAGTATGTATATCTTTGAACTACTTCCTCTTTTACTCTTCCAATATACATCTGCAATAACAAATACTTTGTTCGCTTCAGGATATAAGAAAGGCATTCTTATCGAGTCTAAGGTCATAATGATCACCTACTACTCTGAAACGATTTATATATTGTAAAGTTTGATAATCTCCTAATAGCCGATTCGATCTGTTCGTTACGGATCTCCCTCTCACTATAATTTATTTGCACATGTTTTAGGGGAATATCAAACAATGACGAATAATACATACCTTTATTAGTTATCAGTGATAGATATGATGAGAGGGTTTTTGCCTCAGATAATATTTCCTCCAGTCTTTCACTAAACTCTATAAAGCGTCTAATATCTTCATTTTCAATTATTAATATATGGAGATCTTTTAATTCCCTATATATTTGCTCAAGCTTTGCATGTAGTTCCCGTATCTTATCTGCGAGTTTTTTATCTCTCCTATGCAAATATAATTGACTCTCAACCTCCCGTATTAATTCATTTAATGTGTCAAGTAATGATCTCATACGGGTCTCATATTTCTCATATAGACCTATTATGCATTTCTTTAATCTCTTATAGTCTCTATAGACACTGCATACACCTTTAATCTCTCTTTTTAGACCATGTATCTCTCCTCCAAGTTTTTTGCCGATCATCTCGGAGAAAGATACATCTTCACTTATTTCGTCAACCTCTTCCAGAATTTTGTCTAACTCCTTATCGAGTTCGTGAAGTCTATCTATTTTGTTTAGTATCTGATCTATGAAACTGCTTTCAGCAATACACTTGAGTATCTTATCTGGTTCCATTATTTGTTCTAGATCGTTTATGATTTCATTATACGTTCTATTTATCCATGATTCGCCAAAATCTTTGTAAAATAAACTAGTCAAATATTTGATAATTACTTCTTTGTATACATTAAGTAGATTTCTAATTTCGTCTACGATCGATTTGATGCTTAACTCTTCACTAGGTTTGTAGTATAGGGAATTTAGTATTTCGTAATGTTTTTTGTCTATAATGTTGGAAATATATAAGATATTTAATATATCGAATAGAGCTAGGAATATATGCTGCTTGGCTAGAGTTTCATTTGTAGGGACTCTTAGTTCAGATATCTCGAATAGTTCTTTCATCTTATTTTCATCATATATATACATTATATCGCTAGGCTTATTCGTTAGTATTAATGATCCTATAGCTATCCTCAGAGTCTCTTCACGTCTACCAGCCCTACCTATCCTCTGAATAAAACTTTCAGCTTGGAAGGGGGGTCTGAATTGAGTTATATTCCATAGATCTGGTATATCGATACCTAGTTCAAGTGTAGAAGTTGATAGTAGGAGCACTGGAAATAGTCTTTCCCTAAATGATTCCTCTATATATTCTCGAAGACTCTGATCTAGATCTGCATAGTGTACATTTATTAGGTTTCTTTGCATCTCATCAATATTTTCATCGATATATTTCACTAGTTTTTCGTCGATGAAAGACCATAGATCGGGATCATCTATGTCCCGATCACCCATATGTTCTCGAGCTATGTAGCCTAGCCTATTAAGCAATGTGTTGACATTATCCCATATATCTCTAAGATAGAAGATACTATCGATAAATGTTATCGATTTATATGGAACGGGTTTATTTGCTTCAAGAAAGCCTTGTTTAACCGCTATGCTTAGAGCTATTAATGCGTTATAAATGGTTATTAATTGCGCAATCCACTGACCAGCCACATTTATTTGGGGTGATATAACTATGGGAAGGACAATCTTCCACCTATTAGGATCAATACTATCATGATAATCAATAACCTCAACATACTTCAAACCTACAACTTTCCTTAAAACATCTTTAAAGTTCTTATAGAGTGTGGCCGATGAGAAGACTAGAACGGGTAGATCCCTTATAGAACTCCTGCCTTCAAATCCCCTTTTCTGAAGTTCGAATAAGAATGCATTGATCCTCCTAATCACATATGCTAAGTGTAGAAAGACGCTTCCATTATATGCATGGGATTCATCAAATACTATAATACCTATGGATCGAGGGTTTCTCCATACAGCTTCAAATCTTGGTGTTGTGAGGAATCTATTAAATGTATCTATATTTGTTACAATTATATCCGGTATTATATCCGTTAATTCAAAATATACATTTGTTATAGGGAGGGATAAAGTATCTGAACGATTAATCCTATTTATCACTCTAATACGTTCTTCACTTTCAATCTTAAGATCATATACCTTCTCTACATTCCCTATAAGTGTTTTAACAGTTTTAACACGAAAATCTCTATCCTTCTCATAATTGTTTGGGTTAAGCGATTGACCATCCCTTAAAGCTATTAATGGTAAGTATTTATTTATGTCCATACCAGTACCGTTAAAGCTGTGATGAAGTTGTATATAGTATTCGATTAATCTCTTAACCTGATTACTAGCTAATGCTTTCCTAGGATAGACAAGTATAGCCTTAACCCCTTTAGTACCCCTAAGCTTTGCTAAGACACTATATATTAATATGGGTATTATGAATGCCTCAGTCTTACCCCATCCCGTCGGTGCATTTATTATATAGCTTTTACCAGTCTTCATAAATATATCATTTGTTATATTAATTATCGAATCATATTGAAACTTAGCATATCTACTTTTCAGACAAATAATCTTCTCAATTAATGTCACCGCCAAATTATATTTATCTCTTTCAATAAACCTGTTAACGATCTTCAATACTTCATTATATAATTCATCACATTTCTTATTACGAAGGGGAAGGGGTTGTTTTATTAGGCCATGGTCTTTACCAAGGATTTTGTATTCAAATACTGTAGGCTTACTAACTCTACTCTGCCTTATCGTTACATAGTCATGTAGTACGTCAAAATATATTGTTCTATAGCATTTATCATAATCGTAACATCTACTATATCTTATTAAAAGATCCCTACTTATCAACTCCCCTAAAACTTTTTCACAACCTAGATCCTTTCTATCTATAACATCTTTAACTATACTACAAACATCCTTTTTACTCATATATACTCTAGATAGATCACTATGTCTTCTATAAAGTTTATATTCATGGAGAAGAAGCCTATGTAATAACTGGATAAGGGTACTATTATTAATAGTTTTATTCCTCAAACTTTCCCCTATTAATATCCAAATAACTAATAATATATTAACCTTATTGTTTCATCATTTAGCGAAGAATATTTCTACGTTATTCGATTATATAGCCGCCAATGGGATTAATTAGAAGAATATGATTTACAATATATGGATAGCTAGCGAGTTTATATTTATATCTATACGATACTAGTAGATTTGGTGGAGGGATATGAGGTCCAGCATATATAGTTCCTTATTCTTATTGATATTGGTCATTGTAAGCATTGTTTATGCATCTCCCAGCCCCTATTCTATTTCGTATAAACCACCAGGTGGTTTTACCCGTAGCCTTACATTATATGCTCCAGCTGTAACACGTAGCGGCGAAGGTGCCTTGATAAAGGTTAATCTAACACTGATATATCCTGGATCGGGTAGGGTGTATTTCTCAGCCCAACCCCTCGTAGAGCTAGATACGCAGGCTACTGCCCGTATAGCAGCATATGTAGCATCCCGTGTAGCCGGCTACGACTTTTACCGCTACAACTATATAGTGGATATGACTAGCGGGAGCATAGTTGTAGGAGGGCCTAGTGCTGGAGGATTGATGACTATAGGGTTCATATCGTTATTCCTAAACAAAACACCCAATCAATGGGTCACGATGACCGGTATGATAAACCCGGATGGAAGCATAGGGCCAGTCGGTGGATTGCTGGGTAAGCTTCAAGCAGTAGCTGATAAAGGGTTCAAGGTGTTCCTCATACCATACGGTGAGGAGGAGACAATGATTGCTAGGAGGGAGATCCATAGGTTCCTATGGGGATACTATGAAACCATAAGCTACGAGATCGTAAACCTGGTGGAGAAGGGCAGGGAGCTGGGCGTAGACGTTATAGATGTTGCGAGCATAGTTGATGCTATGAGGTACTTCCTAAACATTACGTATCAGCCCCAAACGGTTAATCCAGTGCTACCTACTACAGTTAACGATCTATTGGAGAAATACCTTATGAAGGATAGAGACTATGCATTGAAGATATATGACCGAGTAGATACAATGTATGGTAAGCTAAACATATTGAAACAGATAAGACTATACCATACGGTTAAAGAGGCTGAAGACGCTATTAATCGTCTAAACGACCTAATTGGTAAGGGGTTATTCAAAGCAGCCTTCATAGAGATACCAAATGTTCTATCACCAGTATTAAGAGCATATTGGACTATAAAGTATGAACGTAAAGAGTTAAGGATAGATGATCTAATAGTTGAAGCTAATAAGACTATAAATGAGACATACAAGCTATTCGCCGGTGGAAATATAGGGTTAAACCCGGTATCGATCGAGGCTTACAGAAACTACTATTTGGCGTTGAACAGCTATATAGGATTGATGAAGAAAATCAAGAACGCAAACCCGGAGAATGTAATAAATAGGGTAAGCAGTATAATTGGAAGGCTAAACTACACACAACAACTAATAAACATATCAGAAAAGATCGGGGCTAGTGGATACAGTATCACGGAGAAGGATCTACACCTCCTCTACAGTATAGCTGATTCAACAATATCCTATGCCTACAGCCTAGCCAAAGATGTGGGATCGACCAATGAATACATAAACAAAGCGGTAGATATGTTCAATAAAGCTATAGATGCTTTAAACATTAACGATACATATGCCGCAATACCACTATTAATAGATACTATAACGTATGCAGATATAGGTATTGAAAAACTCTTCATAACCAATACAAGCGTCCTATCAAGCATAGCCCGGTATCTCCGAGAGACCGCATTAACATATGTATCTCCCAGCGATTACGGAGACGTATTCTATATACTAGCCGGAGACGATTATAGAAGCTATGGCCCAATAGATGAAGCATTAAAATACTATATGAAGGCATCACTATACTCCTCAATACTCTCAAAATATAATGCATCAAACAAAACCTATACTATTAAACCACCACAGCTAAGCATCCCCAGCGGACCGAATAAAACACCACAACCAGTAATAACACTACCCGGAGACCCTATGAAAAGCTTCATACTAGGCATCCTAACCGGGATAATAATATCATTCATAATATACATGTTCTCAAGGATCTTCGTGCAGAGGAAAGATTCTGAAACGGGATTAGTCTATTAGGATAGGAATACGAATTTATTCCTACATACATAACAAAATATATAAGTTGCATGTTTAAAGATATTATGGGGGTGAATGATTTGAGTTATATCCGTAATTTTAAGTATGGATTTCTGCTACTAGTTATAGGATCGATAATATTTGTATTAGCACTAGCATACGTTAACACTACATATATTGATAGGAGAGGTGGAATAATCGAGAACTATAATACTCGGAATGCCTTCCTAGTATCCATTGCGGTATTAATAGTTGTTATAATATACGTGACCGGGTTTAACGGCTATCTCACATTCCCCCTCAGGAGTTATCTCGGCAGGTTTAGAGATATGTATATCTTCATACTGGTCACGGGCGAGTTAGGGCTTACCATAATGCTCATATTTTCAATACTATTATTCGGAGCAACTACGCTATACTATCTAGCACCTATAGGTGCTACACCATGGGGATTAACAATAGTTAGAACCTTAATGCTTATAACCATCGGATACATCCTACTCCTAATCTCACTGATACCGTTAACGGGATATCTATATGGTGAGGCTCGTGGTGATAAAAACCTAGTATTATTATCATTAATCCTCGAATCCCTAGCATTAGTATTAGCAACATTAAACCTACTATACTCACTAACGGCGTTGATCGGTGGACTAATGATCGCATACACCGCCCTCAACTACATACAGTCAGAGAAAACCTCCTCAGAATCTACCGCTTAGTAGATGTTTAATATATTATTAGAAAATATTTTATGATCTCCTCCCAATTACTAGGTATACTGCTATAACAGCTATTATACCAATGATTACTAGCGCTATTATCATAGTCGATGATAACCCACCTGTAGGGGTATGATAGGTTGTTGAGGTTGTTGTTCCAGTTGTTGTGGTTGTTAGGGGTTGCGTGGATGTCGTTACGGTTGTTGTGCTTGTAGGCGATGTTGTCGTCTCAGTGGTTGTCGTGGTGGTTGTAGAACTGCCCTGTGTCTTTGTTGTGGTTGTTGTTACTATACCTGGTTTTAGTAGTTCTGAGAAGTGAACTGTTAATATTCCATTGGGATCGTTTGTTAAATGGCATTTCACATACACATGGTTCTCCGAGATGGTGATGATCGATGAGATATCCTTTACAGCTGTTTCATTTATGAATTGTATAGAGGCAATGTAGTTTTCTGAAACGTTTAAGTGTTTAACAGTTATTGACACATTCACATCTCCATTATATGATAAATAGTATTTGAGCTGCCAACTGGTATTGTTTAGAGCTGTAAATTCTATGTGGTCGCTATGATAGCTATGTATCGATGCGTTAACCCTAACCCCCTCCAGCTCTACCCCTTTAATATTATTTATGTATCCTCCATGTATTGATGCATTGTATATCCTTGATAGATCACTGCTCCTTATAGATATATTCGTGTATAGGATCACATTCTCCAGCTCTATTGAACCGTTGGATTGAATGGATGTGTTTTCTAATTCGATCCTACAACTGCCTCTATTGGTGGTTATCGATAGTTCTTTCCCATGATGCATTATCATCGTGTTATCAATCTCTACTATCAAGTTCTCCTGATCAGGTGATAGTAGTCCTGTTGTTCCAGAGGAATTTATCTTTATGATCGCGTCTTTGAGGACTATGGTATTAACATACATATGGCTTCTCGATTCGAATAGGTATGTGTTAGGCTTTAGATCAGCTTCGATCACTATGTTGGCTAGTGATAAGCTTGTTCCCCCTTCTCCGAGTATGAATAATGGTGATGAACCACTATATTTTATCACCGGTCTAAGTGAGGGGTTTGATGTTGATATTGATAGGTTTATACCATTTATAGATATACTGTTATTTGTGAAATCGAGAACAACTTCACCTGGTAGTTTTAATGTATAGTTTCCACTGCTTAGACTATTCAATGTTTTAGCTATTGATCCTGGTTCTATCTTCATCTTAATAGATGAACCATTAACTGTATTTACTAGTTCGGCTGGTTCATAAACCCTTACACTCATAGTGTATGTGTAGACTAGTTCATATTCACAGATGAACGTTATATTAACCGTGTATTCTCCGGGTTCTTCATATGTCCATGTTGCCGTTAGGGCTGAGTTCTCTAGATCTACTACTCCATCGCCGTTGAAATCCCATAATATATCTATTATATTTACTGCCTCAACAAATGTTCCAGATGCATTAAATACCACTGGATATCCAGCTGTGGGTGTTCCTTCAACAACTATGTGTGGATAGAAGCGTGGTATCGGGATCGTTACTCCTCTCATATCCCTATACAAACATATCTCGGCATTTATACTATTGAATATTGATCCACCGGCGGATATTGTTATAGCTTGTGTGAGGTCTGGTATATCGGCTTCTCCGAAGCTTATCATTTTATTGTTGCTTGTATTATATATTCCGATATAAGCCCTGTCCCCGGCAACTGCTAATGTTACATTTAATGTTTTTGTATCGCTGACTAGGAATTCCTCACTGTATAAATACGTTGTCTGTCCATCAGCGATCATTATTAATGATACATACCATCCCTCACCGAACACTATCTCGGGAAACTTAGTTACAACTTGTTGTGCCGAGACCCAGAGTTTAACTATTGTACCATCACTGTAGCTAATCACTATTGATGAGTCGTAGAAGCCGGCCAATGAGAAGTTTGGATAGGTATAGGTATATCTTAGGGCTTTTAGAGTGAATCCTAAGTTTGATAGGTTATAGTATTCTCCATCACCTAGAGATACGCATACTTCAGCATCTTCCCCGGTAATTTTATCTCTTGAGACAGGTATGTATGATGGAGGGGCTGTCGAAAACACTATTATAAGCATTGATAGACTTAATAGAAGCATAATCAATAAGATATACATAGTAGTTTTATTATGCACCGCCACCACCCCATGCACAACAAAACATTTGTAGTGAATAAATATAAGCCCTTCATAATATAAATCTTATTCCAGGATATATGATGAAGGCTAGATAGCCTGAAAAGGTATGTGATGAAGGTTTCTGGTGCTGAAGCATTATTGAAAAAAGACTAGGATTCACCCCTTCTACGATATACTTCAATCAATACTAATATGCTTAGTAGGATGAGGGGTATGATATATGGCGTTTCCGGTGCTGGGATCATCCTCTGTGTTAGGGTTAGTGTAATGGCTGATCCAGGTTCTCCACCGCTAACATATACTCCGGCAGGATCATTGTAGACTATTCTTAGTCTTGGCTGGGCATCCGGATCCATTGTTATATTAATATATGCTCTACCGTTAACCACGGATTCATTTGCCACTAACCTATATGTTCCATTACCGTATTTATCCAGGTATACGAGTATGTATCCGCGATCTATACCTGTATTGTTTAGTTTATCATAGATGTTCACAGTTCCACTAATATGTATATATGTATCATTGATCCATTCCCAGTCTATACTGGTGGTTATCTTAATCGGTCTCCTAGCAACGTTTATATAGATCGTTGCCGTTGATTCACGATAGATGATGCCGCTAATGGTTTGTTGCGGAAATATTATAGTTATGTTTAGAACACCTAGATCACTCTGTGTCGGTTTATAGGTGTACTCCACTACACCATTTACCAGTGTTAGGTTTGCATTCATTGAGCCGTTTATGTATATTAATACGAATCCATTTATCGGTATAGTCTTCCCAGATTGATCCCTAACCTCAATCTTGATCGTTGCCGGCTCGTATAGGTACATTGTTGACGGTGCATCAACGTATAGGGTTGTAGTTGTAAATCCTATAACATTTATCACCACTACCTCAACCATACCCGTACCAGTATATAGGGTTGGATCGGCTGATGCAACGCCATATATTGTCAAGGCTCCCGGTTTATCTATTGAGAGGGTTAAGACGGCTACTCCACTAGCATTGGTTGTTACCGTTGTATAATATGTAGAGTTCAGATATATGTCTATGTTAGCATTGGGTACTGGTTCACCGGTTATAGCGTTATAGACTGTTAGGGTGATGTTGAATTCCTCACCAACATATACGCTCGATGGAGCGGATACGCTAACGCTCAGAGGGGCTTTATAAACCATCAATCCTAATGTTGCTGAAGAGCTTGATAGGTTGTATACGTCTACAATGTCCCCACCGGGATACTCGAATAGTATGTTGAATAATCCGGTTGTAGATGGTTTATAGCTCCATACAGCTTCACCATTTACTAGCTGGATCGAGTCTATGAGTGTTCCGTTTATATAGATGTTTACTGTGGTATCTATCTGGATCAATGTGTTATCTGTGGTGTTTACTAGTTTGATCGTGTATGATGCGGTCTCACCATAGTATATGCTTGTTGGACCGGTAACGCTTAGATTAACTATTTGGCTAATGTAGTTAACTTCAACTATTAGCTGGATTGATGCGGGTTCGAGTTTTAACCCGTAGATCCAGTCTCCGCCGCTATAGCTGAAGTTTAGGATGTAGGTTCCCGGCGTTATGAATACGTGCGTCCATGATGCTTCTCCATCGACTAGGTTTACGATCTCTATTGTAGAGTTTATGCTTATAGTTATCGCTCTATTGATCCTTACCGTTGTTCCATTGGGGTATAATAGCTTGATCTGATACGTAGCTGGCTTTGTAGCATTTACGGTTTGGGGACCCGTTACCGATAGTATTGGCGTTATATATTTTGTGATCCATATAGTTGTTGTGGCTGTATTATTATCCAGTCCAAGTATTATAGTTGTGATATTATATCTTTCATTGATCGATGCGTTGACGTAGAAGTATGCTGTTGGATCAGGGTTCCATAGATATGCTACTGTATTGAAGTATCCATTAGTATCCGTGTATCCGGTGTAGTTGTACCATTCAATACTATTGCTTGTTAGTGCTCCTAGATTTGTTATTGTAATGTTTACATATGCGTTGGTGGCGGGTTTATCGCCGTCCATAACCCTCACGGTAATGTTTGCCGTAAACCTCTTCCATAACGTGTTAAACCTAACCGTATACTCCATGGCTAGTTTCTTATAATGTATTATTATTAGCAGTTCATCGTTATACTCTAATCCCCTAGTTGATGGATTCATCGATCCTGATGCTAGTATAGTGTTGTTGAATATGAATACCTTATGGTGTAGGAGCTGGTATCCGCCTAATAGTTTATCGTCTAGATTAATAGCTGTGGGTACATGGTTTGACAATAGCTTGATATATTCTGATCCTATAACAAGCCTCTTAGAGTATGATAGTAATATCTTAACATCTCCACCACTCCTACATCTATCCACCAATGCGTCTCCAATACTATTACGTGTTATGAGGTATTGTAGTAGGTATACCTTCTCCGAGCCACTTATTAAGTCCAACAGCCTATTCTCAACGATCACGGAGTCGTCGGGTAGATTATAGAATTCTACGTTAACCCATGTATCGTTTAAATATATCCTCTGATACATGAGACTGCTAGGTGGATCATCCCCGCCGTGGAATATATGTTTGTAGAACATTTCGATAAACTCGTATTCTAGTGGTTTGGAGAACCATGTGCTATGAACCATTACTACATCATTATACTGGTAATCTCCACCGCTCTCATAGTATGCTTCATCAACTAGGTTTGCTGAGCCATAGAATACGGATACTCCATCAATTATTAATAGTTTGACATGCATTAGGTAGTCTGCATTATTATCATCAACTACCTCTACACCGTTACTTATAAGATACTGTATCGGGTCCTTACCTATATTGCTATCATCGACCACAACCTTAACCCTAACCCCATTATTTGAAGCATTAACCAATCCCTCAGCGATCCTCCATACTAGCGAGCCGGGTGTATCATTGTTGAAGTTGTATATTGCTAGGTATATATAGGCTTTAGCACCAATTATCTCGGATAGCATTGTTTCTAAGGCTCTCCCCCCATCATCCGGTGTGAAGAATGGCTTAATATACGGTTCACCAATATATACTCCCACTAATTCATCGCTATACAGGTTATTATCCGATACAAGCCATTTCAGCTTCTCATATACTCCGGAACCGTCACTTGTACCCCATGCTGCTAACCCTATGAATACTCTATCTGTATCGAATAATTCCTTAGACATGTATACCTCTGCAAACCCTCTGCCACTAGCCCATCTATACATTAGCAATGTGCTGTTAGTGATCAATACGTCTTTAACACCATGCTCTCCGCTGAGCTTCCACCATAACCCATACCATCCATTAGCCTCCTCCATGCCGAGGTATCCATCATAGTATGGAACGTTTCCAGCCTTAACCCATGGATGGGGTATTACCCCCTTGGAGGGTTCTGTCGACATGAATAAGAATGTGTCATAACCACTACCCCTCAAAGTAGTGTTGAACCCCAGATATACTAGATCTGATGTATCGTTTAGGAATAAGTATTGTAACATGTTATTAGTCCTATTGATCCATATAGGTTTAGAATCTGTATTAACTACTCCATCAAGTCTATGCTTACTATCCGCAACTCTGCCCAGCTTGTATGTGATCGTTGACGTATATCCGTTCTGATCCGTTGCAGTTATTGTAAGCTCTACAATCCCTCCAACTGGCAGATCACCCGTTATCTGTGCATAATAGTTTCCATTAAGATCAGGGTCGGGCGAGAACCAGTATGTATATGTTGATGAACCAGCTGTAACGTCAAGCCTTATAGATGTTATGTCTGATACATCCCATGAATGGATCTTTATCCATGGATGCGTGTCACTATATATTATCCCGGGCCAATAGTTGTTGTCTGGATTCTCAAACCATGCAATCATTAATCCCGGGCCACTATAATCGCTTGTTGTAATATTACTGCTAACCCATATACTTTCCAACGCTGCTAGGGATGAGTTCATAAGCCATTGATTGGTGGGGAAGTAGAACCAATCGCTCTGCAGTGCTAATGCTAGGTATTCTAGTGATTTATTAAGTCTCGGATCAGATGGATTATACGTCTTAGCATTTAGATAGTATGCTATAGCCTTGGTAATATTGCTGAGCATCTTCTGCTCATTACTATATTTCGATGGATAGATCCACTTTATAAAGTATGGATCACCCCATGTAGTATCGGTATTCCATGAGCCCGGCTCGATGAATGGTATATGGGATAGCCTCCAATCATTATCATTAATAGGATTATATACGTGTTTCAGATACCATCCGGGAGATACGATCTTCACATAGCTGTATCTGGAGCCGGGTGTTGTAACGTTTTCAATTATCCTCCTAAGGAACTCCCACCATGTATCCATGTGTGTAAGTGGATCACCGTTATCACCATCGAAAGCCATTACTAGTATGAAGGGTCTCCTACTATCGTTATTGTATTGCTGTAGATAGTTTATCTTTGAGAAGAATATGTTTAGTGCTTGGTCAATATCGTCGTTCGTGATATACATTATTGCATGCATCAATACACTTAACAATCTATTCCTAGGGAATACAACTATATCTCCACCACTAGTCGATACCGCATGGGGTCTTAAACCAATATATGGATTCATGATCTCTTGATAATTTACTCCACCAACTGTTAGCTCCATATAACTCCAATTCTCCAAACTAGTGTTTAACAGGTATAGTGGATCGGTTGCCGTATTGATCGGGTTATCCATGTACCATTGCTCCGGGCTCCTCATAGGGTTCAAATAGTCTCTAAAGATCCTGTATAGGTGCAGATCGTCTATTATCGTATAGTTATAGCCGAGCCTAGCCAGTAGCTCTAGGGAGTCATTATCAACAGCTATCTCCGGTGGATAGAACCCCTTAACACCTTCAAAGCCTGGATAGGTGTTTGTGAAGTTGTGTAGTATTTCCCGGTGTAGCCATGTATCATGTATTAATAGATCCTCTGCAAAACCATTGTTAAACCTAGTCGTCATAGGCAGTAGATCGTAGTGGTAGTATGTGTATAGGAATTCAACATGTTGATAACTCCTACTACTCCATCTAGTATCAACATCAGTATAGTTCCCGTAGCCCGGTATGCTTGATGCACATGTCGTCAAGTTTTTAAGGTTCTCGATCAATGTCCCCGTTATATCGATCGATATATTTACTGGTAAATTATTATCATTAATATAGTCTATAAGATTCAATACCTTATATGTATAGATCTTCTCTCTATCATCAAATGTACGGTATACATCACTATTCGTATTCGACACTACCTGGCATATATTCCTAGAAACATCGTATATTGGTTGATGGAAGTGCAGTATGAACGATATATAGAATGGAACATTACCAGACGCCTCCTCAACCCCATTACTCCACGTACCGCTATATCCTTTATAATTATATGCTAACCCTATTGGTGAGGCGGTTGAGGAGGATACCATTATTATTAGCAGTATGGATAATAACCAGTACACCCTTCTATCCAATATATACTCACCCCGGATCATAGGAGGTATAAGATGGGTCTATATAGTAAATACATACTAGAAGATGCTTAAACTTTACTATACTACTTATCTATACAGAAAAAGTAATGCTTCCAAGTTTTAATGAAAGAACAAAATATGTTTTCTCATATATTTTATGACAATCTGTAAACATGGGTTTGCCTCTTTATATGTTTTGGTCATCGGTTCATCTTTTTTCCTCCCTTGTCGGTTGGGTTTCATCCGTCATTGGGGGAGGCCGCCGATCCCAGGCGGCGGCACATCTATATAAATAGTCTATCAAACACACATATAAACCCAACCCTATGAAAAATACAAAAATATATATACTTTTATATAAAACTGCTACGGCTATGTTATACTAGCAACAAAATTTATATAGTATAAGGTGAAAATAAAGAATAGTCTAAGGAAAGGGAGTTTAAATGTCTCATTTACCAGCAGAATACATATTGTTAATGATTCTTTTCAGCCTATTAATACTTCCTAACATAACGGCTACGAACTATATAATTCGTAATGATGCATCCAATACTATAGAAAGCAATAATAACATTACTACAAACCCCAAACTCATAATTAAACCTAGTAGGATAAAATCCCTTAAACCTATCATTTTCTATCTAGAAAATGCCTCCCTAATGAACTATAGTAATTGGAACCTCAAAGCTATTATTAAATCCTACACGGAAATCGAATATTCATGTTCGAATGAAACATTAAATAATACTGGTTATATAGAGCTACATGTTAATGTATTTTTGAACAGCAGTATGATCACTCATCCGGCATATGTAATTGTTTCTAGACTTATAGGTTCGGAATATACCATTATCGCCAAAGGATATACCGATGAAAAAGGTCATGCATTATTCTACATACCATATGTAGCAATAATTCATGTAGCAGCCTTATACGATGCAGATGAAGATGGATTATTTGATCATGGTGGGTCCGTAGACAATATCTCGATAACAAATCCCTTAAACCCAATATATATCTCAGTTAATCTAGATGATTTATATCATGAGATACTTAATAGAAGTGATAACACGTATTCACTACAAATCAGTTTACCCTTTGCACCATACTATAGAAATATATTATTTACGGTTATGAATGCTCCATTAGCATTAAATATTACTAAAAATATATCATTCATAGAATTAACAAACCGTTCCCTATGGTACTTATATGCAACAAAGGGGACATTACACCTAAATATTAGAAGTATAGTCAATTATACATTAATCTTTATAAACAATACACTAATGCATGGAATAATAGTTGTTAATCCCATTGATAATGAAGACCTATATCCATTCATATCTATTATACCTCTAAATAATACATATAAATCCATGACTGATCTACTTAACACATTTACTCTATCTCTATCGGACTGGAGTCATCCTAAAAATAACGAATTACATATATTAGTAATTGGGGTTGATGACCAAAATATATCGTCAATAAAATTTACATATAGGGTGAATAATGGATCGTGGAATAACATCCCCCCAATGCAGTATTATAGAGGAATATATAGTGTTCTAAGTGATAGATTTTATGAGTTAGCAGATAAATTAAGTAATTATTATAATAACTTATCGATAGATCTATCAAGAGTAAATATCACTAGATTAGATCGCGATATCAATGTATCACTCTTCATAGGTAACGTCGTAGTGCCTGGCTACGATGCTGGTTCTATAATAGAATATAATGCTTCGATAAATGATGGAAAACACTTAGTCAAAACACCTATACATATATACTACGTCGATAACGATAATGG
>JALVIT010000211.1:0-22995 GCA_027028545.1 Desulfurococcales archaeon | reverse complement strand
ATTATATATGATCCGACAATAAGATTATATTATGCATATATTAATTCTATTAACGAAATAATGGAAAAATACCATAATTATACTAAAGAATATCATGATCCTTACGCTAACGATATATTAAATTTAGCAATTAATACCTCATGGCTAACAGAACAGCTATGGCTGAAATATCATCATTGGGAATGGATCGCTGAGAGATATGATATCTCAATCGCATCAAGTATAGGATTCCTGAATAAAAGTATTGAAGTAGACACATATCATATCATAATTTTGAGTAATGCATTCATGGGTTTAGAGATCAGCAAAATAAATAATGAATACTTACAAGAGATTATAGATTGGGATCTAGGCGATTATCCTGAAGTTATGAATAAAGTAATCAGCTATATATTAAATAATCATGCAGGGTTAATAGCAACACATGGCACATTATCTGATTTGATCATAAATTATAGCAGTGAAGGTAATGAATATAGGTTAAAAATTATGGGTAGAAACATGGTAGGGAATAGTATTGAGTATGCTAATCCCCTTACACCCAAAACTATATCAGCAGCACTAGGTCTACCATTATTACCCATTTGGGAGTATGTAAAGGATAAAATATCCCAAACACTAGCATCTAGTGGATTATATCCTTTATCGACACTGATAGGATCGCTTCCTCTACAAACACCATACATTCCTTGGAATGGAACATTAGAGTTAACGTGGGAGGGGGAATATCTAAATTGGAGTCTGCCTGATGAGACCATAACTATTCCAAATAATCCATATAATACCAGTGCTTATACACAGGTAGGATGGCAGCTTAGTGTAGGAAGAGCCTTCGCGTATACAGTGTCTAATATACTCAGGAACCGTTCGGGAATTATATCTAGATTCTATAATAAAACATATTATAATGTGATAAGTAGGTTTAATGGTAGCGTCAATGTAAATCTATCCGAGATAATAGATTTCGGGCTTACAGATGGTATTAATACCTCGATTAACTGCTTCTTCAAACCAATAATAACTAACAATCTTTCATTTAGGTATCAATATAATAATACCAATGTTAGGATATCATTAAATAAGACAGAAATAGCGAGAACCATTGCCAAATTCATACCGATTAAACTGATCGCTATATCGCCGAATGGGCTTGCAGGTATAATATTATATGATAGATACTGGGATACGATGTATTATAGATCGGTATATATAAGCTTCGAAGTTGAAGCATCAATCAATGGAAGATCTATACTCTTACAAGCTATTAATTGGAGTAGTAATTCGCACCGGATAAACATATTAAAGGAGAAATTCGGTTTACTCCTGTCAAACGAAACATTAGCTTTCTATTACCAGATACATAATTTATCAAACAATATGAGTCTAAAAGCTCGGAATATATCAATCCTATTTGAGGGAGGGATCACCGAAGTTAGTATAGATGTTGATCTATCTAAATATTATAGGATAATAATAGTTCATCCAGATGAGAATAATATAAGTATTAGCGGATTAACTGGTGCCCAGATAATCAATAGGTATACCGATAAAAACATAACGATCTTAGATCTAAGTCCGATAGATACAAGGATATCCTTCAATATTACACTACATACAAATAAACCCTTCGAATCAATCCTAATAGAAGAGCTAGAGTCAGAGAGGATACCAGCACCAATCCCTGAGAATAAGTTATCTATTGCTCTAACCCTTATCACTATAACCCTATTAGCATTAATGATATTACATAGAAGAACTCTTAAAAGAAAAAGATCTTAATACTCCGTGAAAAGATTAAAATCTTAACGCAATATCTTTAGGAATAAGTAAGCTATATCCTTATTCAAAAATATATCTTATTCCATCTACCTATAAATACATATCGAACGCTTCATCTACAGTAAATATATTTACTACAATATGATACTACCCATAATGGTAGATAAATAGTAAATAATGTATTATTAGAGGATAAGAGGTGTTACTATGAGTATAATTGAACGTTTGCCGAGTCATTATCCAGGTTATGGTCCTGAATGGGGTAGTGGTGGTGTGTATGGTCTTAGATATTATCGTGGAGTCCTCTACTATACTCTAGCATTCGAGGGAAAAGCGTATTTTTATGACCGGGATGGTTTGAGGAGGAGGTATGATTTCACACTCGTAGGAGATCCCCCAACCAGTGGTGGTGATACATATAATGCCGTAGCCGTCGTTGATGATCGAATATATTTTGGAGGATGGATCCATGCTCCAGCAATATATCGTGGGAGAGGAGAGGGTGGTTCGACGATCGATTTCAGAAATAAGTATAGCCATGTCCACTACTATGATATAAGCGAGGATAAGATCGAACTACTATGGAGGGATTCGATCCATCATCCGGAGAGGTGGGCTGGAGAGATCTCAGAGATAATATATAATCCATATATGGATGAACTGCTAGTAGCTAGGGGTGATGGACATGAAAATCTCGGAGTCTACAGTATAGATCCTAAAACGAGGAGATCGGAGAAGATACTAGATCATCCAACAATATATGGATCACAACACATAGACTATGCATGCTTCTCAATACATAGATGGAGCTGGAGAGGAGTTGAATGCGTAGATCTAATAACACATGATAAAATAGTATATAAGGTGAAGAATATATCTGAGATCAGCCTAGACGGCGACACATCATACTACCCACTAGATGGTGCGGTAGCATCATTAATGAATAGATTATACATGTTTGTCCGCGGCGGAGTAGTCTATGGAGATCCTTTGGATCCAGAGTATGAACCCCTAAGATTTGTTAGATTACTTGATCTTGGCAGATCACAGCTTGGAGCACACCGTGTAAACCCCCTATATATAGGTGGGGGAATACTCATAGCCTTCAACACATACACCCATGCAGTAATGAATCCAATGGATGAAGAGGGTAGAAGGGCTCAGAGATATATGAATACAGTAGTATCCCCAACCCTCCTCCTATACTTCTCGCCACCAACAATAAGGATCGTTGGAGCATTCGGCGCACGGATCACGAGTATGGAGAGGATCGGTGATAAGATAGTTCTAGCAACAAACACACAGGCAAACCTTGGATGGAGGGATGCAACACCCTTCGACATAGGTGTTCGAGACTTCACAATACTACCAATAGACGTAATAAACAGGGATCCACCACCAGTCATCATAGACATACCACCACACATGCATACAGAAACATGGTTCGGAGGAATACCACTAACCGGATATAAAGAGCCAAAAATGATCATAGAAAGTGGAAAAACAACAAAAATGCATATTGCTTCGATCAAGAATTCTTTAAATGGTATTGAAGAAGAAGTATACATCAATATAAAACCAGGTAGGAATATTATTGATCTAAGCAACTATAAACATACACTACCAATATTTAAATATGAGGGGTTGAATAATAAACTATATACAAAAATCGTTCTAGAATAACTATGCCTAACCTCTATCCGTTATATACCTCGGTAGGTTCCATATCTTCCTTTCTCCTTATAGCTAATATTATTAGATCTATTATCGCCTTAGAATTTGATAAGATCCTTAGGGCTTCATCAATACTAATATTACCTACAATATCATCCGGGTATATAGGTATTTTTAGCTTAGAATCTACATTACTCAAAATTGTATTAACCTTATCCAACCTCTCCCTCCGCCTGCTCCACACATATGCGTAGCTTACTTCGAGTTTAACTCTATCTGCTAAGCTCTTCCTCGGCGACTTATAATATTCCTGATATAGGTAAGCCAGGTTTGACAGTATATATAGATCCCGCTTATAATCTGAAAGCCTATTTATAATATCCTTTACTCTGAGAGGGTCAAAGAGTCTAGATATAACATGGTAAGACCAGTTAGCTAGGACTGGAGCGTTCTCCCATGCAGATCTTAAGGCTGGTGTTACATTTATTGAATACTCATCATTATTATGTATAAATAAGTGTAGGGTTTCATACGGCATCTTTATAGATGCTTTAACCCTCTTAGCATCCTCTAATTCATCTATGACACGATTATACAATTCGAGTATAGGATAATGGGGATCGGCAAATACCATTCCTGCAGAAGCCGTTAATGGTTTAAGTGTGTTCTCAAGTTCTTCAAATATCCTAGCTGTAAGGTATGCTATGTATATCCAGTTACCATAGAATACCAGATCATCCCCTCCAGCATATAATGCTATCGCGTCGAAGTTAACATTTCTCTCAAATCTTCTACTAAGTGTTGAAGCATAGTCGATTATTAGTAGGTATAGCTTCCCCTTCAAAACCATGTTAACCAGATCGGATAATGTTACTAGTCTCGAGGGAGAGAAGGAGATTAGAGCTCTAACCTCGCCGAACGAATCAATATCTATTTTAGACATACCTATCAAATGGTACCTATCAAGGCTTATAAGTCTAATGATCTTGTTAGAACCATCCCCCCTAGACTCAACCTCAATGGGGTGATAAGTGTTTAATAAATTAAATCCTAACCCTACGTCAGCCTTTTTCGCTAGATCTCTAATTGTTCTTACTAAGTCTTTATATTGAACACTGGGTATGAATCCTCCCCCTTCTTCAGAGATTGGTATGAATGCTGACGGCATATTGACGATATTAACCCTTATCATAACATCTCTCTTATCCTTATATTGTTGTATATACTCTTCATTTTCTAGCTCATTTATACTTCTCTTAATGATCTCTCTAAGGATATTTACTAATTCAAACCATACCTTCCCCCAGTATTCCCTATCCATTAATTTTGGCGTCTCCTCCACATCAAGTGAGATCATTATGTAGAGGGATCCCGATGATGATAGAGGTATTACACCAATTCGGATCCGTGATCTCCTAGTAGCCTTAATCTCTTCAGCACCTGTATAGGAGAAGACTAGTTCATATCCATGATATTCTCCTCCCAGATACCTAGCTATATATTTACATAGCTTCTCTTTAAGAGCTCTAATATATTCGGTATCAGGGAGATATTCGTCATCCCTCCTATATGCATATATGGCTATTATAGAGAAGAGATTCCTCAATGTGCTACCAGCTACGAGGCTTAGATGTGTTGAGTAACTAATCATATCACCTATATCTAGATTCTCCGGTCCAGCTGTTAAGTCAAAATACGCTTTGTTCTCGGGTGTGATTTCGAGATATTCCTCACCTTCAACTATAGGTTCCTTAGTTAGCTCATCATAGCCTATAGGTTTACCTATCCTCCCCATAGACCCTGCTGGTCTTAAAGCCTTAGCTATACTGAGATTCTTAGTTAATGACTCTATAACATCAATAAATCCTCGTTTTTCACCCTTCAATACTGGTAGGAAAAATGCTTCATCGAGGGTAAACTCTTTGGAATAAGCTATTGTAAAGTTTATCCCATGTTTAAATTCACTATGCATATTATTAGCTACATTTACGATTAATCCTATCTTGTCATTTAATCCCTCAATACTCGGTATTATGAGATCTATTGTTCCCCCCTCAGAGACTATAATATTAGTTTCCGGTAGTCTACCAAATAATTCCAATGCATATTTTGTTAATGAGTCGAGCATCAATTCAACAAGTAAACTCCTACCTCTAAGGATCCTTGATGCTGCAGCAAATGTTTTAGGAGCACTTATGAACCCCTGTATACCATTAGCATCTATCGTTAATAGCCTCATTCTACCACTATAGTATAGGCTTGAAGCATATGCAGCTACGAGTTTACTATGGGAGTATAAGCTTATATCTGGAACTAATGTTCCATATGCAGCTGATGGTACTAGGAAAAGAGTTGACTCAAGAATATGGAGTACTGTATCGATTATACCTCTATTGACTATACCACTTCCATACGCTTCACTTATGAATTTCTTATAGTTTGCTAGTAGATCGATCAATGTTGATACTACATTTAAATAGCTTATATCTACATCACTATATTTATTTGCTCTGAGATTAACAATGATCTCCGGTGTTAAAGGCTCAACCGGTAGCCAAATCGGTTTATCCATAAGATACCTTAATAGCTTAGCGATATTTTCAGCTGTTTCATTAACCATCTTACCTTGAATTGATTGTGTTAATTTCCTGAGTTTATCCCGTATATTGGCTAATCCTATCCCATGATCCCATCTCTCTCCAATAACCTTATAATATCCTGAACCCTTCAGATAATCTGCCATGTATAAAAGCCATGTGGGAGATAATAGTGGAGCTGTATAGTGCGTGTATGATGGAAGAATATCTCCTAGCTTCTCCTCAACGCCGCGGACTAATTGAGCATATTCCTTTCCATAACCCCGCTCTGCAGCTGATAATCTATCGGCAGCACTGACAATATACTTTACTCTCTTAATATAGTTTTCATTGGGGGCTCTATCGAGTATATGGTGTAGGATCCTCACAAAGACAGCATCATGGCCCACCTGATAAAGGTTTTCTGGTGTTTTATCCTTAAAACCTAATAGTCCAATTATATCCTCCAGGATCTTTTTAGCATTATCATTATGTTCAATATTTCTACTATACCGTAGGCTTAATCTTATGATGGGTTTACCTATATCGTGTAGTAGACTATATAAAGCTACTTCATAGAGAGTCTCTCCAGGCAAATCTCACACCACCCGGTTCCAAGCAACGAATTATTTATCAATGTTAATTTAAGGGTTCTAGAATCCCATACATGGTTGAAGAGCTTGGATAGATAACCTATTATTTGATTATATAATTGTTGATCGACGCTTTTAATTAATGGTAGAATAGTTTTAGCTTGATGACCAGTCATAAAGCCTATACGTCCTATAACACACTTCCCAACCCCTTCACAATAGCTCCTTCTCCACTGTGTTAATCGATGATAGTAATCCTTTAATTCATCTATTCTCTTTACAATTTCGGACAATCTATCTAGTTCAGATCTGACAATAAAACATCCAAACGATCCTAGTGCATCTATTAAATCCACATCTTTGATCTCTCCAAATTTAGCTAATATATCATCGTGTTCACTAACCTTATTATGTATCCTATCTAACTGTACTACTGGGGGGTTTCTTATAGTTAACCGATGTTTAACTATACCATCAAAGAATGCTATCACATTATTCTCAGCAACTTTTTGTAAACGGTTAGACACTGGCTCCATCACAAGAAATTTCATAAGTTTCAACAAAACATTTTTCTCGAGGGGATCGGAAACCTCAACCAGTTGCAGTAGATCTATAAAACCTTTCGCCTTTATAGGTCTAGGTTTTCTGAAGGCGTATGCTTCGATACCTATTGAGACATTCTTGGGATTAGTCAGTGATGTTGAAATTTGACTTAATACTTTATTTAATATGTTTGGGTTTAACGCTGAGAGTTTGTAGTATAGTAGTGCTGTCCTAATATATCCCTTTAGAGTCGATCCAGGTATAATATGACTATTTATCGCCTTAACTTTCGAACCTATTGAGATCTTAGACATATTTCCATATTCTATACATTCACCCAGAATTCTTTCTCCATATTTTCTTATAACTCTATTCCATTTAACAAGAGGGTCTCCCTCTTTTCTTAATATATCTACTATCCCAGTAGTCATGTCGCCAATTATTTTATCTAGATCGATAAAGCAGATCTTATTATTATAGTCTACTAAATCTACACCATAAACATGATCAATACCGCTCCATACATGTATTGGTGTTAAAGGTTTTATAGACACAATATAGCTTTCGCGAATAATTTCTTCCCCCACTATAATCCCCCTATTCTATGCTGAGATAACTAATGGATTGAAAACTATTTTTGGATTAAAACCATGTGGTGTTCCCGTTACATCAATGACTAGATGTCCAGGCTCCCTCAACAAATACACCAAACTACCAATATCAGCAACTTGTAAAACCGGTAGATCGTATTCATTATAAGTAGGGCCAGCCTTCCCCTCTATTTCATTTATATTAATAAAGCTTTTACCATAGTCTATTTCATCGTTAAAGATCATACTTCCTAGCAACACATTATATGATTCTTTCTTCCAGATAGTATTATTTAATAATATGTTATAATCATTATAGTCTACTTCTATATTCTCCATTATTATCCTAAAATGTCCCCATCCTCTCGATCTATATCCTCCTAGACCTATCTCAGAATGTATTTGTAGCAGTTTGTCCAGCGCCTCGGATTCTTCACCAGATCTAACCGCAAACCACAAAATATTATTTACCTTATAACCCGTTAATACGTATGGATCAGCTGAGCCGGTTATTCTATCTATCCTATTAT
The DNA here is from genome assembly GCA_027028545.1 of Desulfurococcales archaeon. Lineage (GTDB taxonomy): Archaea > Thermoproteota > Thermoprotei_A > Sulfolobales > Desulfurococcaceae > JALVIT01. Next base: position 14,710 of record JALVIT010000211.1, on the reverse strand, counting down.
GGTACTCAACCTGATAGAATATATCTACATCTTCATCGACTATTTTAGAACGTAGATCTAGAATACTTGTATTTATTATCCCTTCTCTATGTCTTCTTTTTAAGAATGTAAGTTCTAGTATCTTCTCTTCACTTCCATCTCTACTAATACATGTTATAACTAATTTATCATTCTCTATACTACTTATAAAGGGTAGACTATCGTGTCTGGGACATTCATTAATTTTTTCTATTAACTCATGTAAAGCCTCTAAGGTGATCCAATGTATGTTATACTTTCTTATCTTAATCTTTGAAGGGATTGGCGGTATCGGTACTAATAATCTATATCTATCTCCTTTAACTGTTGGTAGGATAGCTGATGCCTTTATCACACCATTACTTATTTGTTCAACCAGCTTAGTATATCCGGTCTCGTAGGCTAATGATATTAATGCACGTAGTAGTGTTGTATGGTCAATTATCTTTCTAGGATTTCTCCAACCAACATGGTATGGTGTATATATCCTCATAAAATATATCTTCAACATTTAAAGCACCAGTATGATCTACCTGGATATCATCGTTAGCCATAGATGCTTTTAGATATTTTTTCCACAACTTCATCGATTTTCTCTAGGAGTTCATCGATCGATGTATAGTTTCCTACTACGAATTCCTCTATGTTAAGCTTATCATTTTCAGCGTCGACTTTTAATCCCGATATACCTATATTGACAAACTTTATTCTTCCATAACCCCTACTACCCGAAGCACCAAGATAGGTTTCTTCGAGTAGTTTCAACCCTGTTACAAGGGTTCTTATATACTCCGAGACTCTATCCCTATCAATATCATATAGTTGTATCTTGAGGTTTCCCTTAAACTGTACTCCAGGCTTTACGCGTACAATAGTTCTCGGTTCTGCAGCTGATGTTATCCTATCGATCCTATTCTCCATCTTCTCTTCTAAGAAGTCTGCTATTGATTTAGGCTGATAAGTGCTGATGTATTCTTCGGATGGTGTAAAATCTTCTACTAGCAGTCTTGTTGACGCTAGTTTTGAGAAGTACTTCATAGTCTCTTCGTCCAGCTTCTGTTCATCCTCGATCCCAGTAACTTTTTTAACAGCATCCCGTATCTGCCTAAAGTTTGATGCAGCCCATCCAAATAGTTCATCGATGACGCATCGCTTCTTGATATCATCGAGAAATTCGTGTTCGACATTCTTCATTGCTGAAAGACTACGAACGTGTTGCCATATCTTTTGGTCGGTTGTATATAGTTTCTTATTAAGGGCTAGTTCCAGTAAACTTCTAACTTTACCCTTAAGGCTGGAACCAGGTATTAGTGGAACTTCAAGCTCTGAACCATCATATTTCCTACGGACAACCATAGGATAATGATCAGCCCCCCCAATCCTAAGAGTCTGCCCGTGGACAGGCATATTAATCAGTAACCCAGTGGTATTTTCGAATTCTACTTTAAACCTAATTATCCCTTTAAGACCACGCTCTACACTACTCATAATTCATCACCACCTATTTTCTCCCATACTTATAGACCAGAACCACAAGTGCATCAAAAAATGTACGAGCTCTTTCAATGGACTTTCTCAATGATCGAATAGTATTTGTATTAGGGTTAGCACGTATATTTCCGATAGTTTGAATTAAGTTATTTAATATATCTTTAATCTCATCAGCTAATGGACGGGAAATCTGTCCACGAGCTTCCTGATATTCAACAAGGATCAGTCCTCTACTTAGATCAAGGATGCCTTTATCTATCTCGCTTATACTAATATTATTGCTGCTCTGCTCCTGCCTTCTCAAAGCCTCATTGAATGAATCGAGAATTCCCGTCAGAACCTCATGGATTCTCCTATAAGCAGAAATACTTGTTCCTCCTATAAAGCTACGCACCTGGTAGGGTTTCATTGATAGGAGATTTCTAATACTTCCAGATAGGGCTATGTCACTATTAAGGATGGCATTAATATTTAATCGAATAGGCTTAGAACTATAAGCCAATATTGTATCCCTCGTAGGATATTTACTTTTGTGCTATGTTAGTAATTTTTAATTGTGATAATATTTAAGTATTATCATTATTATCAAAAATACCCCATTAACGAAATATTTATATCAAATACTGGAAAAATATGTTAGGGTGCTAGTCTTGACTATAAAATTAATCATAGAAAAAACGGCTGGAGATATTAAGGTTGTGAATCCTATAGAAATTGAAATACCTGAAAACAAAATTGTCGTCTTTGTTGGATTAAATTCTACACTAAAATCTATTACAGCTAGAAGCATAGGACCGGATCAATGGAAGCCGAAGCTATCTGATCTAGGTTTAAAGTATAAAATAGAATATAGCAAAAATGGAATAAAAAGCAAAATAGATTACAACGAATGGTTGTGCAAGTATGCCATGGACTCAAGACTTGTTTTAAGAGAATGGCTTCGTATCTTTGACTCTTTTTACGAAACAATAAAAAATCTTGAAGCATTGAAAAACAGTATTGATGATGAACGTATAAAAGAGGAATTAAGTCAATACATTGCACAATTAATTGATCATCATACCGGTTTAGTTAAAATTCCTAATGACTATCTAGATTTAAAAAGACAAGCTGATACATTCAAATTGTCAACGCTATTTAATATTCTGTATAATGAAGTATTAAATGAAGTTATAGATAAGATAAAAGAACTGGGCGAAGAAATTAATACAAATAACTTATTGCCCATGGATGTAGAAATATTCGATGAACCACGAGGAGAAAAATGGATAAAGGTTTGGGATAGAAGATTTAATAGAGAAATATCTAAGCAAAATCTTTCAAGTTCTATAGCATCAATATTACTCTTCAAATATGTGATCACATTATTAGCAAATGTAGAATACGAAAGGAGAATTCTTATTATAGAAGAACCTGAAGAAGCAATGGCTCCCCCACAACAAATACTATTAATTAAATATTTAGAGAATATATTAGAAAGGTCAAAAGATCTTAACATAGGGGAAAACTATATTATAATAACAACACATTCGCCATATATTGCTCTATCCGGTAAAAAGAGAGTTGTAAGTTATTACTTTAAAATAATACAGAATGAATTCCACGTTGAGAAAGCTATCCCACGGAAACCCTTCATACTAGGTGATCTACTATTATTACCCTGACTGGTGATTAAAAATGGGTAATAACAGTATAATACTCGATATACTCGTTCTAACTAGATGTAAACATCCTAGTAAAAATATAGAATTAGACCTTGAAATGATACGGAAAATAATAGAAATTATCGGCAACGACATAAACAATGTTATATTTATAGTAAGTGGAACACAATATAAAAGATATAAAGACTTCTTATCTGAAAGAACAAATGACTTAAATGAAGAATCTATTAGGATAATGGGCACATTATTAAATAAACTCAAATCTTACTCGCCACATAAGAAAAACAAAATTAACAAAGAAAAAAGAAAAATAGAGTATGACGAGCTCGAAGAGCTAATTAGAAAAGAATTTAATAAATGTAGAAGTGATAGGATATTTATTTGTATAGGTAAATTATTTAATGAAAATGAACTGGTCAATACATTAAAGGTAAAACGAAATATAAGAAGTATAAAGAAATACCATAGAAACGCTGAAATATATTATATAGAAAAAGAAGTATAAGGGGACCATGTTTAGAATAGTGCTGATTTATATAATTGGGAATAAAATAAAGCCTATTTATTATGAGGGCTCTATAAGTGAGTGTATCTACGTGAAAGCTAACAGCTATCATCATAGTCTTGCTGAGATTTGGTTGAAATGCCCTAGTGCAGATTCTTTTTTGTTCTTTGTAGAGTTTTTACTAAATAAGGGTTTTTCCCCTTATGGGGTTGCTACGTTAGATGGTAGATTTATACCTATCGAGAAGCTTATTTTCGATAATGAAGTTCTTTCCAGGCTTGGAAGGTCGAGCATAATGGTATCTGGGAATATCTGTGGTGAGATCGTGTATGTTAAGGGATTTGATCTAAGGAGTTTTATAGAAAGGATTAATCCCACGAAGATCTATGTGGAATTTAGGAGGAGAAGGATATGTTTAGATACAGGGCATCCTATAGATACATCCATCTTCTTTGATAACTATATTAGAATTCTAAAGCCTATGATTATCCCAAAAAAGATCATTCTGAGTAAAAAGAATTAACGTAGCTAATTATTCAGGATTTTCGCCACAAATTCCATCATCTCATCAGAACTTGGCTTTACCCATGTTCGTTCGAGAACAATCTATAGGCTATGCAATCATTTAAGATCCATTAGATCCTTATAGTATACACAGTATATCTTTATAGTCTTCCTATTGAAATCGCTTAGTAGTGGAAATAGTATTCCATACCTCTTCTTAAACTCTGACCGATATAAATAACGAGTGGACCTTTAGGGAAACCTTATTGAACTCTGTATTAAATAAATGCAAGGATCTAATAATAGATCTACGTTGAATACCTTTTACTCTTCACAGCTTAACTGGTATGTTTTCAGCCCAGATCCTACATGTTCCCTCAACACTAACCATACATGGACCATAGGGGTTTTCCGGGGTGCAGGTTTTTAGGAATAATGGACACTGTGTAGGCTTTACGAGTCCCAGTGAGACTTCTCCACATCTACATCCGGGTAGTGTATCGTTCACTGGTTTATCCTCAACCCCTAATTGATGGTATAGATCGTATTTTAGGTAGGATTTACGGTGATAACCCCCACTACGTGGTACAACTCCTATACCCCTCCAGTAGGCATCTCTAACCTCATAAACCTCCCCCATAGCCTTTAACGCCACCGGATTACCCTCTGGTCTAACCACTCTGGTATACTCGTTTACAAGCTTAGGCTTATCCTCATAGAGCATCTTTAACATATAGTAGATTGCGATCAATACATCTAAGGGTTCGAAACCAGCTACAACGGTTGGAATACCATAATCCTCGGGTAGAAACCTCCAAGCATTAGAGCCTATAACAGCCGATACATGACCTGGAGCCAATACTCCATGAAGTTCTGCACCCTCAACATTCTCTAGTAGATATCTCATTATTGGGGGTGTATACCTATAGGCTGACAATATCAATAGATTCCCAGGTACAACACCTCTACTCAAAGGTATCGCTGTACTAGGCATAGTGGTCTCAAAACCCACGGCGAAAAACACATACCTACCCCCGGGATCCCTCCTAGCTATCGATACAGCGTCTAGAAAGCTATATACAACCCTAACCCTCCCACCATACATATGAGCCTCATACAGACTCCTCGGAGACATAGGCTTCGATCGTGGCAGTTTATATGCATCACCATATGTGAGAACCGTATAATCCTCCATAGATAGATCGACTAGGAGATCAACGTAGTGTCCAGGAGTAATACATACCGGGCAACCAGGACCAGCAATAAGCTCAACATTATCAGGCATAAGACTCCTCAAACCATAATGCGTTATACTCCACTCATGCGTCCCACAGAAATTCATGATCTTAATCCTATCAAACCTATCCCTAAGCCTCCCAGCAATCTCATGTATCTTCTCAACAACCCTCCTACTCATAGGGTTCCGTTCATAAAGCTCCTTAATCCTCTTCTCAAGCATAGTCATCCTTCTAAACCCCTTAACCCACATATTCCCTATGGCTCTGTCATCCAGCAATATTATTTCTTTAAAACGTATTTTACACGGTTAAGATCATTATATGTATCTAGGTCGAGGATTATACCGGGATAGGGTAGTTCAACGATTAATGTATCCATCCTATACTTCGATGTAACCTTTTTTAATCCCCTAGTCTCCTCACTTATTGATAGGATCTCCGGTATTAGTTTTGCGTCGAAGAGTATTGGATGACCCCTCCTACCCTTATACGCTGCCACAAAGATCAGCTTCCTGCCTCTAAGCCTTCTCCAAGCATCTATCAATGCATCATACGCCTCTGGAGGGGCCCATGCAGTGTCTCCGGGAGCTATAACTATAGCCTCCAAATCCCCATTATACTTCTCCAAAGCATAGGATACCCCCCTCTTAACACTAGTGCTCATACCCCGGTTGTAGTCGGGGTTATACACATGTTCTACCGGTAGATCCTCTAGAACCCCCCTAATCTTATCCGAGTCATGGCCTAAGACAACAACTACTTTATCAACCCTGGAATTTAGGATGTTTTCGACAGTCCATCTTATAACTGGTTTACCCTCCCAGACGTATAGTAGTTTATTACCTGGAAACCTCCTACTAAGCCCGGCAGCTAGAACTATCCCGGCGATCAATATATCCACCATGCTATAGTGTAGTATTCCTTAGGAACCCTATATATGGATAGGATTTATTTTATTATGTAGTAGTGTATCAGAAATAACCTGGTGGATAATATATGTCTAGTGGGGAAGTGATACGTGTCATCGATCTCGAAAAGGTCTATCCTAGAGGGGTTCATGCATTAAAGGGTTTAAACTTCACCGTGAAACGCGGAGAGATCTACGGCTTGATAGGACCAAATGGCGCTGGTAAAACCACAACCCTCAGAATAATAGCGACAGTCCTACAACCGACGCGTGGAGACGCCTATGTTGAGGGGTATAGTGTATCTAGGGATCCAGACATGGTTCGTAGAAGGATAGCATACCTACCGGAAGATGCTGGAGCATACAAGTATTTGACTGGTATAGAGTTTCTAGAATTTATAGCCAGCTTCTACACGGATGATAGGGAGAGGATGCATAGAATGATTAGTGAGGCTATAAGGATAAGCGATCTGGGGGATAGGATCAAGGATAAGATAAAAACATATAGTAAGGGTATGCTAAGAAGACTATTAATAGCGAAGACACTAATGGTCCACCCACCAGTAGCATTACTGGATGAGCCTACATCGGGGCTAGACGTTATAAACGCTACACGGATTAGGAGGATCATCAAGAAATATGCTAGAGAATATGGGACAACAATACTTCTAAGTAGCCATAACATGCTCGAGGTAGAGTATTTATGTGATAGGGTTGGGATAATACATGAGGGGAGGATCATTGCCGAGGGAGAACCCAGGAAGCTCATGGAGGAGTATAATGCTGAAAACCTAGAAGAGGTATTCGCAAAGATCGTGGGTGGTGAAAAGTGAAGACACTAAAACTAATTCTAATCAAAGAACTTAGAAGCATGATCAGGGATCCGAAGATACTCATAGCAATGATCATAGTACCAGTAGTCCTAACAGCCATAATGTATGGTGCTATGATAGGATTCATAGGTCAGACTGCTAGAGAGGCGTTAACGATGAAGGGTGTTGCAGCAGTATATGATGAAGATCATGGTAATTGGAGTAAATACATAATTGATGAAATGAACAAGATTGGTGTGGAAACAATAAGTGTTAACAGTGAAGAAGAGTTATTAGAGACGATCAGAAATAACCGAGCACTCCTAGGAGGCATAGTAATACCCAAGGGATTCTCAGAGAATATATCCAGTGCTAAGCCAGCTAAAATATACGTCTACACAGTTGTTAGATCAATCAATGTGTTAGCACTAACCAGGATGAGTCGACTACCAACACTGATCAACAATATAGGTAGGAATCTAACACTACGTGTTGTTTCAGAAAAGGGTGTTTCCGAAGAATTCGTTAGGAAGGGGGTTAAGAGTGTCGGGATCGCTATGTTCAAGGATAGAATGGTATATGGTACAGATATGGAGGCGTTGATTGGTAGCTTAGTAATGGTATCTATATTTGTACCGTTGATAGTATTGATCTTGTCATCGTTTATAGCCCAGCTCTCAGCGACTAGTATAGCTGTTGAGAAGGAGGAGAAGATGCTTGAAACACTATTATCACTACCCCTCAGCAGGCTTCAATTGATCGCTGGTAAGATCCTGGCATCTGTGATCATCGGCTTTATAGGGCTTATACTTTACGGGGGATTATTCGCATGGTATTTCACAGCTGTACCATCGGCAGCCTCCGGTGGAGAATCCGGTGTTAACATCTTGTCTGCATTATCTAATGTTATAGGTGGATCAGTATTATCATCTATGATCGCTTCATTAGTCGGGGTCGTTTTGTTCGTGTTGAGTCTAGCGATCCTACTAGCATTATTCGTTGAGGATGTGAGATCTGCTCAGATCATTAGTGGTTATGTAGTCCTACCATTAGGTATAGCTATATTCCTAGCATTATTTGTGGATCCTGCATCGATGAGCCAGTCCAGTAGAATAGCTTTATCTTTGATACCATTGGTGAATATAGGGTTTATAGTTAATATGGGGTTTATCGGGGACTATTTATCATTAACACTCATACCGGTATCAAACCTGTTATATGCTGGATTAATGATGTATATTGCATCAAGGATAATATCTACCGAGAGGGTCTTCACTATGAAGCTATTCAGAAGGAGGGGTAGGTATAGGGGGTTGTTTAGGAGGCGTTAATACATACCTATAGTCTTAACACCCTCTCTAAGCATCTTACGGAACTCATACTTGAAATACAGTATTCCCAGAAACATGAATAACACAGTATACAATGTTCCATATATGAATAGCTCCCATGCAGGCATTATCGTAGGTGTCCCGATCAGGTAGTGTCTGACGAGCTCAGCTGGATAGCTATATGGTGTTAGGAGGGCGAAGGATGCAACCTGTGGAGGCATACGGCTTAGGGGGACTAATCCACCGGTTGCTAGTGGCAGGATCCATGTAATTATCTCCACTACTGGTCCACTTGTTCCAAGACCTATGGTTGACCCTCCTAGGAACATTGCATGTCCAAATAATACTATTGCTAGTAGTATGAGGCTGTAGACTAGTAGTAGGGGGTCCTCGATCTGGAGTAGGGGTGGAGCCATTAGAGCTGCCAGTAACGCATATACCGCTACAAGCATTGTTCCAAGCCATAGGAGGGACATAGGTATTATACCTAGGTATAATATGAATATGCTCCTACCACTAGCTATAACGTATTCAAGTATGTTTGTCCTCATAAGCCACCTGATCTCATATCCCCAATCCCATGATGCAATACTATAAGACATGAAGACGAGTATTGCTGTGAAGGCATAGCCTGCTACAACCGATCTGTCAAGCCCCGGCGGCGCGAATAATGCTATGGGTAGTATGAATAGGATCATCCAGAAGCTCATTGAGAGTATACTATACATTAATCCACCACTACGTATAAGCTCTGCGACAACATATGCTTTAAGAACAGCCTTAGCAGCCCTGATCACTCAGTCTTCACCCCCTCACTAATCTTACGCTTCTCCCACAAACCTATACTATACACTCCGATCGGAGAATAGACTATGAATAATGCAGTTGCAACACCTAGGAGTATGAAGGCATATAATCCATTAAGCGAACCGATCAATAACCTCTGGATGGCTTCAACAACATGGCTTGAAGGGACTAGTGATGATACAATATATCCCGCTAGAGGCATCAAGTATCGAGGATAATAAGCTCCTAGAAGGACTAGGAGGATCGGTCTAATAACGTTGATAACCCTCCAGTTAACATTTCCAAAACCATATATGAAACCCATAACAACCATTATGAACGGTATGAATATTATTGATGAGAACAAACCTAGCAATATAACTGCTAACCCCTCAATAAAACCATGCAATCCATAATAGTAAACCATCAGTGGTAAAACGCTTGTCAAGCCCGTGAAGAACGCTATGAGTAGACGGGGTATGGGGATCGCTAGGTAATGGTATAGACGGGGTATATGTGATGCTATAACATAGGGTAATGTACCGATCCACTCATCATATATGGGTCTCCACAATAGATCATCACTTGTACCAAGTATACTCATTATTAGGAATCCGGAGACTAGGAAGAATATTTCCGGTGAAACACCTATACGCTGTATAAATATCTGTCTATTACCAATACTCATACCGATCAACAAGATGAATATCATTAATATGTAGGGGTAGGCGGCTAGCATGAGCAACATGTACTTCCTACGTATAAGCTCCGCATAAACCATCTTCATCTCAGCCCATACAGCTAAGAGGAATAACGATGCCATATATCACCAGCCCCCCTCCATCATGTCTTTGATGCATAGTATAGGAATACGTCTTCAAGTGTTGGTTCTTCAACCTTCAAGGATATGATCTCGTGTCCGGCGTTAACTATTCTACGTATAAGCTCTCCGAGAACATCCTCGGGCTTCTCAACACTGATCTTGAGGTTGACTATTGTATCCTCATACTTAGCTTCATACTTCTCGAAGCCCATTGATGAAACTATCTCCTCAACACCCTTACCCCCACGGATAACCATATTGATTATACGGAGCTTTGGTATGAGGGATTTAAGCTGTTCCGGAGAACCCTCGGCAACGATCCTACCCTTATTTATCAATAGTATACGGTCACAAACTATCTCCGCTTCAAACATGTTATGTGTAGTGTATAGTATCGTCTTACCCTCCCTATGCGCTAGTTTACGGACAAGCTCACGTATCATCCTAGAACTAGAGGGGTCTAATCCCAGCGTCGGCTCATCCAGTAGGAGGACAGGGGGATCCTTGAGTAGTGCTCTAGCTAGTCCGAGTCTAGCCTTCATACCAAGGCTATACTCTTCAAACATTCTATCAACAGCTCCGAGCTTATCTAGTTCTAGGAGCTTCATCAGATAGTCTATCCTCTCCTCCATATACCTCCTATCCAAACCATATAATGCTCCGAAATACTCTAGATTCTCCCTACCAGTAAGCTTCCCATAGAAACCTCTCTCGACAGTCAGCATGATCCCGATACTCTTCCTAACGCCGAAGGGCTGCTTGACAACATGGTAACCGTTTACCCATGCATCACCACTATCCGGTAGTAGGAGGGTTGCTAGGATCTTTATAGTAGTTGTCTTACCAGCACCATTGGGTCCAAGTAAGCCAACGATCTCTCCTCGGTAAACCTTAAAGCTAATACCCTTAAGGGCTTCAACTAGCTTCTTCTCACCCCTAAACAATCCCTTTCTCTTCTTAGTCTTATACGTCTTAACCAGATCCGCGGCAACGATCACTGCATCCTTACCCAACCCATTGTCACCATCTATACATATTTTTGTGTCTGTGAAATACATGTTTACACTATTATATAACTTATATTTATCAAAGATTCATAATCTATGGAATATTGTATCGTGCACTATTATCTTCACAGTATCTCTAAATAGTATTTACCAGCCCTTCTAAGATAAATTACTGATTCATCCGGCTTCACCAGGTGGATCTGGAATGGATGATAGTATGGTAGGCCAGCTTCTTCCTCGATCAACGCCTTGATCTCAGCCCTCCCCCTATGACTCTCAGGGGTATTAGGGGATACTATTAGTACGTCTATATCGCTCCCACCACAATAATCTCCGCGTACAATACTACCGATCACATATATCGATGCTTCTCCAAGAATACTCCTAGCTACTCTGGCTATTCTCTCAACCCATATCCTCCAGTTATGGATCATTTCAGCCCTTTTAATACTTGATTCAAATATCAACTCCTAGAACCTCTAACATCCTCTATAAGCCTAACAGCTTCTTCGACAAGTTTAACCATATCCTCAGCATCCTCCCGTGTATACTCCTTTACATGGTATCTAGCCATATAGTATGCGTCTTCAAGCATAGATATTCTAGCTCTATTAGACCAGGTGAACTCATTTATTTTCTCAGAGCTGAGTATCCTATTCAATTCGCCAAGTAATCTCCGAATACTATGTGTTCTAGGATATTCACCCACTAGTTCTAGGAGAAGAGATTTCATATATAGTTGCAGTGCTTGTTCAGCTAGGAAACATGCTAAATCGTATAGTTCATTCTCCAGAGCCATCCTACTAGCTATGAGGAATTCCCTATACCTCCTCCTTAAAATCTCAACTTCTTCACGGTGTAGACTCAATTTTATCAAACCATGTATTTATCCTCTATTATCTACACATCCAGTTATCTATTATAATTGTTTATTTATCATAGTAATTATTTGAGAGAATAACCTAGGGTGTATGTTCACGTGGGCTTTGATATAGAGGGTTATAGGGTTCTAATATCTGCATCTAGCCGTGGAATAGGCTTCGGAATCGCCAAGGTCTTGGTATCTATGGGGGCTAACGTAGTCATAAATGGTAGGAATGCTGAGAGGCTTAGAAGAGCCGTTGAAGAGCTTAAAGGGATCGGGAGGGGTAGAGCATATGGTGTTAGAGCCGACATATCGGTTAGAGAGGAGGCTGAGAAACTAGTCGATGAAGCCGTAAAGCATCTGGGAGGCCTAGATTCACTAGTATATATAACCGGACCCCCAAAACCCGGATACTTCACAGAGCTCAGCCTAGAGGATTGGGGGAAGGGTGTAGACCTACTAATTATGAGCGCTATATGGATAACTAAGAGGGCTCTACCATACCTTGAAGAATCCAGTAATCCAAGCATAGTATACCTAACAAGTATAGCTGTTAAAGAACCAATCCCAAACATAGCCCTATCAAACACTCTAAGAATATCCATACAAGGACTAGCAAAAACCCTAGCAGGAGAACTCGGCCCCAGAGGTATACGTGTAAACACAGTCCTCCCTGGATACATATACACTGATCGAGTAGAGCAACTGATAAGGGATAGGATGGAGAGAACGGGTAGGAGTAGAGAGGAAATCCTCAGAGAGATAAACTCCTCAATACCCCTGAGGAGAATTGGAAAGCCTGAAGAAGTGGGTTATCTCGTGGCATTCCTAATAAGCAGGTATGCATCATACATACATGGAGCATCAATACCAATAGACGGTGGAAGACTCAAAACAGTATTCTAACCCCTTTAGAAAAACCTAAAGCAATAATTATATATTTGAGGAGGATGTTGGAAATGGAACTGTTAAGGAGGGAATAGGACATATATACCCCATTAAGAGAAATATTAGACATATCTATCCAATAGAGAGGATTAAGGAGAGGATTAAAGATGGCGGTAAGGATAAGACTAAGAATTAAGTGTTTTGAGGACATAGGGTTTGAAGCTAAAACACAACAACTACTAATACTCTAATATTGAGAAATTATCCAGGTTGATGCCCCCTTGGTTGTTTCCAATAGGGTTAGGATAATTGTTTGGCTAATATTAATCATTGGAGGATATCTATTGGGACTATTAATCGATAAATACGTAATGTTACCGTGTAGCCCAGTATACTGTATACCGGTGGGGCTCATACTATTCGGAGTAATATTTCGGGCAGCTGGTGTAACTGGTAGATACCTTTCAGTATATGGTAAATCGAGTCCGGATAAGAGTTTTGGGGAAATAGATCGTTTAGTAACTGTGGGGCCATACTCGTGTATGAGGCATCCAATGCATCTATTCCTAAGCCTAACACCAATAGCAATAGGACTCACAACATTGAATCCAGGGCTAGCATATATTATCGGACCAGTAGAGACCATACTAATACTAGTAATGGCTGTAAAGATCGATGAAAAGGAATCCATAGAGAGATTTGGGGAACAATACATAGAATATAAGAGAAGAAACCCAGCATTCAACCTAAACCCGAAATGCCTATGGCAGGCTCTATCACATAAGCCGCCGAAAAAGCATATAGAAAAACATAAACCTGCTGCATAGAGTTATTTGAATGATAGGTTATAAGACTTAAACGGTATTTAAGCAAAATGATATATCCTAGTACATGAACACTATTCTATTGTGGTGGACGCTGCCTTAAGCATCTATGTGAGGTTGATATATTGGCTAATGTATATGAATATGTAAGGAGGCATAAAGTCATTATAACGCTTATAATAGTATTAGTTATCCTACTTTATCTATCGGGAGTTTGGATACATCATCTGTTTATGCTTAGAGAAATAGAGCCTAAAAGACCCCTCCACCTCCCAATTTCCCCTCCAAAACTAGTCTTACACCTATCTAGAGACGATATTCCCCAAAAGATTCCAAGCTTGAACAAATCCCATGAAATACATGATTGGAAAACACTCTACAACCATGTAGTAGAGTTTCTCAGAGAGATAGGATTATCAACGGAAAACTTTACTATAATTGTGGTAAATCTGAGAGAGTATACATGGGATATTTTCGGGTTTAAAGATAATAGCACATTCTGCTATCTATGGCAAACAACTATATCTTATAGAGGTGGTAAATTTGATTATATTATAGTTGAGTTCGAATCCCTATCTGGAACAATAACATATGTTAGGTTTACAAAGGAATTCTACAATTTAATCGATAGGGAGAGATGGATAGTAGCTAATAAGACTAGATTCCTAGATTTTACAAAGAGACAAAATATAACTAGATACAATTATACACGATATCTAAACAAACTCTTCAACACCCTATCCCTTAGGAGGCCATGGCTATACAATAGGTTCTCATACATATTATTGTTTAGTAGCCTCAATGCGGATGTATTTAAAGCACTTTTAAATAACAGGACAATATTCGGAGCTGGTAGATTACTCCCAGAAACACCCCTCTCAACAGCTAGCATAGTATACCATTATGGAGGTAAATATGCATCCAAGATCATAACGATAAGATTCCCAATAGGGCTTCTCATCCATATAAAGAATGTTTATCGAAACCCCTCTATCAATAAGGATGAAGCCATTGAGAAGGCTAGAGAGTTTTTATATAGTATATACC
>JALVIT010000210.1 GCA_027028545.1 Desulfurococcales archaeon | reverse complement strand
ATAAATAAGTATATTAGTGTATACAATGATTCTTCTCCCGACATCATAATAGTATTTCCTGGCTCACTACTCTCTAATGCGTCAATTAAAAAATATTTCAACCAAGAACTTAATATATCGAGAAAATATAATATTATATTTAGCGATATTAACATAACATACCTGTATGCATTTCCCTCATTCTCCGGCGATAAGGCTATCATTACTTTAATACCTTCGCATTATAGATACCACAGCCTATGCCCAAATACTCCAAATAATAAAAATGAAATATTAGTAATACCTATTCTAAATAACATAAATAGCATTAAATATATAACATTAGTTAACAATAAAACCTATCAAATTAAATACTATAATGAAACTAACACTCAAATATTAAACATCATAAGGAGCTCTATACTCCTTGCTTCGAAAAGCTATGGCTTAGATAGCAATTTGCCTATAGTTATCGCATGCCCCTCTCATGAAGAGTATTCGGAGACCTTTAGGAATTTGCTTCTTTTCGGCAATCCTCTATTTGTAATTAAAATAGCTGATATTGTGCCTGTCGTCGAAAAAGGTGGAGGAGAAGAATTTGAACCGCTTAATTATAAAAATTTAGATGAATACATTAAAAACATAAGATACGAGGGTATGTTAGCATACTCTCTTATACCGGAAGGCGTCTTTGATGCTATATTGGCGGACGGGTTCGGACTCATCCTAAATATATTACTAATCTACATGACATCAATATTACTAGTATCTGCTTTGGCCGTGAGATCCATTCTTCGGTCTAAAAATGTTATAAGAACAGTGAAGGCGCTTCTCGCGCTCGGATTTACTCCTGGCGACATCTCTAGACCGTTTCTAATATTATCGGCTTCCGCTGCGATACTCTCATCCGCCTTATTATGGTCTGTTGTTTCGGCTTCAGATATTCTCATAGGGCTCTCAACCGATTTCAACGTACTAAAACTGCTCTTTACAGGCATAGTTATAACATCGATTGTTATTCTAATAATTTATTCGTTATTTCCTTATACCATCGCGGGCAGTTATAACTGGTTAAGGCCGATTGGATACAACACTAGTCTTATACTCGTCGTAGCGATAGTTGCCCTACTAATCTTTTTCGGGAGGATACTAAGTGCATATGCCTATTCTATATTGGCTCTCTCCGGAGCCGCAGTAGTCCTTGCGATGGACAGTCTAGTAGACAGAGTTCGATGGGTTACAAGGCTTATTCCGGTATTAACCGCTAAACTGGTTGACATCTCGCTACCACTCATGCTAGCTGGCGTGCTGGCACTATTTCTCCTTCAACCCGTTGTTATAGCCTATGAGAGGGAAGGCGTCTTTGCTAGCATAGATTACTTTGGAGACGCTAATAGGATCGAAAAAATAGTGCTCAGCAAGGAGCCTTTGAACAGTAAAGGCGAGGGGGTCTATATTGTTACAAACTGTATAGTTGGAAAGATTAATAATCTAAGCCTGGTGGAAGTGACAGGGCAGTCAGATCAAGTAGTGACCGGGAGAACATACGAAGAAGTACCTGTAGTCATCATAGACGAGGGAGTAGCACGCCTTCTCAATATAAGCGAGCCCACGTTATATCTACCGGGAACAGGTCCTGTATCCCTTAGACTTAGGAGCTCCGAGTTCGAGAATGTTAGGATATACTTGTTTAGCTACTCCTCTCCTGGAGCCGGCTGGTTGTCAAACGAGACCCTCAGCACCCTAAGAGTCCTAAAAAAGCCTTGCCCCCTCTGGATCACCTATACTGATCCGCAATCAATCGCGCCGACTATGCTCACAGCGTTTCTAGAATATAATGGAAAAGCCCTGGTTCTACCCGTAGACTTAGCACCTAAAGGTTGCAGGGCAAATCTCATAGGCGTTGTAAATCCCCGTGAAGAGGCGGCGCTGCAAGAGGGGCTTGTAGTAGATTATGAGAGTGTTAGAGAGGAAGCCAGCAAGGCGCTACACACGTATGCAGTATTCTCGTTGACACCTCTAGTCACGAGTGGACTCCTTGCACTTGTCGTACTCACTATCTTTGGTTGGGTGGCATGGTACGAGAACATTCTTAATTTCAGAAGACAATTACTTGCCCTTGGGTTCACGGGAAGAGAGGTGTTATCTGGTGAGGCTATTCTAGCTGGCATTGCATCACTGGCTATAGGAGCAGTTTATATGATAGTGTTCGCTCTATCCGATCTTTCTATTCTACGTTATGTGCTTATGGTTACTGTAGGAACCTTTATGATAAGTTTAATTATTATTGTTATTATACATTATTTTATAAATAAGAAAGTGTGGGGATGACTCAATGAGGCTAAGTGCAGATGTTATAGGCAAAATAAACTTGCTCGAGGCTTCGGATTTACATGTTAAAAGGGGAAAATCAGATGCTCTTCGCGGCATAAACCTAAGCTTCACACGAGGCCATAGCTATGCACTAGTAGGCCCAAACGGAGCAGGTAAAACCACGCTTCTGGACGCAGTATCTGGCC
>JALVIT010000209.1:6874-20820 GCA_027028545.1 Desulfurococcales archaeon | reverse complement strand
GGACCCTCCTAATGTTCTTTACAGCCACTTATTGCTTCATGGAGGGCATACATCCGAGCCTTGAAGGATCAATAATAATGTTGTTCGCCCTGCTGGGCTTCCTAGCATATAACTGGTATCCGGCTAAAACCTTCCCCGGAAACTCTCTAACATATGGTTTGGGAGCTTACTATGCATCATTAGTTATTCTCGGAAATTTTGAGAAGTTTGGGTTAATGCTCTTCACCCTATATTTCATAGAATTCCTATTATTCATAAGGGGGTTGACTAATGGTGTGTATAAGGAGAACTTCGGCAAATTATCCAGTGATGGTAAACTACTACCACCATATAATAAATCATACAGTCTAACACATCTAGCAATAAAGATCCAGGTAAAGATTAGAGGATATGCAACGGAGAAGGGGGTTGTATACACGATCCTATCAATACAGGCCATTATAGGTATCCTATCACTCCTAGCGGTTAAAATAATATAGACGACTATATGATCCACGGATACATTATACTACGATTATTAGAGGGGTTGAAACCCTTCAAGACAAGTTCTCCAGCCTTCCAACCACTCATCAATAGTGGACCTATATCTGGGAAGGGTAGGGGTGCTCCTATGAGCTGTGCAACGGATAATCCTGCAGCAATAACTCCTCTTAGAACCCATGAAGTCCTATCAACGATCTCTCTACTACCCGGCGATACTGGTCCATAGCCGTTTATTGGTAGTTCAAGTTTCAACCGATCGGATAACAATGTTATGAATCCAGCATTGTATGATGCATCAATTATGTTATCGGCATATATGATCTCTCTAGTCGTTGTTAACTGGCTATCTATATCGCTGAGCATAACTCCCTTAACCATATATTCGCCATCGCTTATCGATATTAATGGTTCAGCTATTATATCTGTGATCAATCTACCTCCTAGCCCGAATATTTTGTCAGCCATATCGACTAGTAGGTATAATCCATTAATCCATAACCCTCCGTTATCCCTACGATAATTCCTAACACCAAGCTTCTTGACCAAAAACGTATAATCACTACCCACATATACCTCTCCATCAACACCATAACCACTATAGTAAACCCTATGGCTAATCCCAGGCTCAGGCTCTACAATAACAACCCTTCTACCCTCACCTAGAAGCCTATAGGCTGCCAATAAGCCTGTGTATCCAGCACCATAAACCACTACATCAACCCTACTACTAGGTATGGAACCCATATCCTCCACCATGTAGCTATGCGAGGTATATGAATATTTAAGTATGTATGGGATACTAAATGTATATCCCTAGACGGGTTGATATGGGATGAAGGGATTAACCTATCTATTTATTTTAATGATCATTTTCCCATTAACGGGTTTAGCCCTAAATACTAGCAGCCTAAATGTTCTAGAAGCAAATAATTCTAGTGAGCTGCCGGACGCCTATTTGGATATGATTAACAGATATGTTTTGAGTAGTGTTGAAAATAGATACTACATGTATATAGTTGCCGGTAACCCGTTGGTAGCTGTAGCTGGTATTTCGAGTGTGAAGATAATATTTCTAAACAACACCTACCTGATAAATACTACTTATCCCAAACCAGAAATTATACCCGTAGGAAACTATCTCCTAGTGGTATCCTATAGCGATGGATACGATATACAAGTATTCGATACTAGGTCTACAAGCGTGATTATAACGCATAGTAGGGAAACACAATCCCTCATAATTGAACGCATAGCCGGTGTATCATATAGCGATACATTAAACGAGATAATGCTACTGCTCGATGCAACACATATATCAACACTGGAGAAATACTTATTCAATATAACTATTGATCTAAACCAGCTCCAAGTAATTGATAGCGATCCAATACCTATGCGGGCGGACTACTATTATGAGGGGAACCTAGTATATTATTCAACACGCAACACCCCTCAAACCCTAAACTATTCCAATGGTGTGTTTAAAGTTAATGAGACAAATAATATTACGGTTGTAGAAGCTTATGGTAACACATATATCATAGATGGAACAATATTAATCGATCCACCGATCATGGAGATAGAGTATACCGATCTAATACCATATGTAACACTTGAAGGATTAATAGGGATATATGATCTAAGTCATAATGTGAGTATGGTAACGAATATATCATCCAATATACTATACGGGTTCTATCTAGCCTATGATAAATTGATCATAGCATACTATACTACAGATGAAATACACATACAATACATCGACCCACAAACACTATCGGTTGAGAGGGATATAAGCGTTGATCGTGGGTTTAAATTCCTAAATACCGTGAGGGATCTGGATGGAGATTTAGAACCCGAACCAATACTTTACGACGGGTACTGGATCAAGATCTTGTACACGAATCATATGATGTACGGGATTATTTCATGGAATAAACTATGTATCCTTAAGGACTCCATATTTGATACGGTATCTATAGGTAATGAATCATATATGTCGTTTATATATAGGAATAATAGTTTGAATACCATTGAGATATATAGGTTTACCACTGGTATTGGACCTGATAATACACCACCGGATGTAATTGTTTATGAACCATACAATAACTCGATACATTTTGATAGTGTAACGGTTAATATCTCATCTATTGATCGAGAATCTAGTGTCTATGCATTAAATATTTCTATAGTGAAGAGTAATGTAAGCGTCTTATCGGAGCTTATATTTGGTAATAGATATTATAGATCTCTAGATCTAGGGGAGGGTAAGTATATTCTAAGGATTAAGTCTTGGAACAGAGATGGATTCTGGAATGAATCGATCATAGTGTTTCGCATAGTTAATAGATCAATCATCATACTCTACCCATCGAATAATAGCGTTGTCCCCGAGAAGTATCTTCTTGGGATATATTCTTCCCGGCAATACAATTTAACAGTATATATTGATAATAACATATACTTCAACACGGTAATCTATGAAGGGATTAATAAAATATTTATCGATACATCGGGGATCAGCGATGGACCCTATAATCTAGTCCTAAACGTATACAATAATACATTCACCCATATAGAGAAGCTATTATTAGTTAAGGATTCTAAACCTCCAATATTACATGTATATGGTCTAACAAATAATACCTCATATAATCGGGATGTAAACTTCAGCATATATGTTTTCGATGAACACCTATCTAATGCGACAGTGTATCTGGATAATAGTCTTCTAGAAACATACTATGCTAGTGGAAACTATAGTTTATCGATAAACCCCCTCCAAATATATCCGGGGCAGCATAGATTATTATTTGAGGCATATGATGAAGCCGGAAATAATGTATCCCAGACCTATCTATTCTATATACCGCCACTCATAGGTGGGCCGGAAATATCCCTGAACCCCATACCTCCAAATAATAGCTTCGTTGAAGGTATACTAGCATTTAATATATCACAGGATAACGTCGTGTACACTGTTATCAAATTAAACGATACCATATTATACGTTATACCCGGAAACGCATCTATTGCTAGAGTAGTTATTGATACTAGGAATTTCAGCGATGGAGTATATATATTGGTTATAAATGCTACCGGATATCAGGGCTCGTCTAAGACATTAATGTTCCGGTGGTTCATAGATAATAATCCCCCTAAGCTAAACATGTATTTTACAGCCTTCATATACTCGGAGTTCTTTGGAACAATTAGGTGGAGGAATCGATCATTTATACCAGTCTACACCTATATCGGTAACGAGATACAGTATTTTGTTAAAAGGGTCTCAGAAGGATATTTGATCGATAGACTATATGTTAATATCTCTGATCGATTCCTCGATAACGCTACATTATACATCAATAATAGCATGATCAGAGTATTCTATGAGAGCCATGGATACTATATATTTCCCATCGTACCATCGGAGGGGTATTATACTGCTACACTCATAGCCTATGATAGAGCTGGACATGTATCTAGGTATAGGATACTATTCGGGGTGGATGTATCCAAGCCCGACCTAGATATAATACAACCATTAAATAATACAGCCACTAGGAATAGAACGATCATACTTAGGATAAATGCATGGGATAATCTTTCACCCAGATACATACCAGGTATACTGATTACTAGTAGACCATTGGAAAAACCCGATCTTAGAAGATTCATGCCCATGGAGATCATATCAGCTCCGAATAATACAGTGATCTCTCAGAGGATAGTGAATATGCGTGATGGAGTATACTATATATACATTATAGTATTCGACTCAGCTCTTAACTACGATATTAAAATGGTTAAACTAGTCATCGATCACCGTCCCCCGACCATAGATGCCGACATAAGTGTAGAGGATGGTAGCATTATAATAACTGTTAATGGTAAAGATAACCTATCAGGCATAGGATCGATCAAGTTATACATTAATAATAGCATCGTAGAGGAAACAACAACTGATAGACTAGAATATAAAACCACCCTCAGCGAGGGGGTCTACAACATAACCATTACAGCATATGATCGAGTAGGTAATAATGCATCATACACAAAAATCATAACTGTAAAGAGGGGGAAAAACATGTCAAAGACAACCACAACAACATCTACAACAACCACCCAGAAAAACACCACTACATCCCCACCCGGTAAGGGTATAAACTATTTGCTACCATTAATCGGCATATTAATCATAGCATCGATCTTCATACTAGCACTAATATATAGAAAGAGAATAATTGGAGGGAGAAAAGATGTTGAAAAGAATAAGGGTGGCGGTGAATACGTCCCCGGCCGTTTCATCCCAACCGGGAAAATCCTCCCGGGTGTCTGGGCCATTTAGAAAAATATTGTTTTTGAAGTTATTATTTCTCACCTTTCAAGTATTCTTCTAAGAGCTTCTTCGCATAGTCGAATCTAATCCTACCCTCCTTGATCATCCTCTCAGCGATCTTATCTATAAGCTCACCCGTTGCACCGGCCATTATCGCTAGGTTTCTAGCATGTAGCTTCATATGACCCCTCTGAATACCCTCATGAACCAACGCCCTTAAAGCTGCTAGATTTTGAGCTAATCCTACAGCGGCCATAACCTCTGCTAATTCTCTAGCAGTCTTAACCCCTAGGATCTTTAAGGCTATCTTCGCGATGGGGTGAACCCTGGTGGCTCCACCGACAATACCGATCTGTAATGGTATCTCTATTGATCCTGTAAGCATACCTTCTTCATCCAGCTCCCAGAAGCTTAACGGCTTATACTGTCCGGTTCTAGCAGCGTATGCATGGGCTCCAGCTTCTATGGCTCTATGATCCTGTGCTGTAGCTAGTGCTACGGCTATGATCCCATTCATAATACCCTTATTATGGGTTACAGCTCTGAAGGGGTCTGCCTCGGCTAGTATGCTGGCTTCAACGATCTTTTTAGCGATATTTTCTCCGCCAACATCCTCTGGCGATGCCCTAGCCCATGCTCTAGCCAGTCTATATATAGCGTTATTGCTTATGATCCTTAAACGAGCTTCCCCACCAGTTATTTTCTCGAGTATTGGTGCTATTGATTCAGCCATAGTGTTTACCGTGTTTGCACCCATAGCATCCAATACGTCAACTATTAAATGAACGATTATTACGGGACCAATACGTGTATCCACTACGCGAACCTCTAGATCCCTAGGACCCCCTCCAAGCCTTATTAGTGTTGAATCCTGCTGTCTAGCATGGTCTAGGATCTCATCCTTCCTCTCAATGATCTTCATAGCTTTGTATCGTGGTGCTGAAACATTCACCAGGTGTATCTGGCCGATCATGTATTGTTTATCCGCTCTAGCAATGATTCCATCCCCCCTTCTAAGCATCTTAGCTGCATTACTAGCTGCAGCAACCACACTAGTCTCCTCGATAACCATTGGTACGAGGTAGTCTCTGGCATTTATGCGGAAGTTTACAGCTACGGCGAAGGGATAGGTCATACCCCCTATAACGTTCTCGATCATTGAATCAGCTATCTTCTCGGGTAGGTTTCCGAGATTCCTAAGAATATTTACCTCCTCCTCTGATAATCCAGCCCATTCGGCAACTATCCTCAGTCTTTCATCGAGGCTCTTCTTATAGAAGCCTGGTATGCGTGAAGACTTATTATTCAAAACAAGTATTCCCCCACAATATAATACTACACTTAGAGATATAGATTTAGGATAGATAAAAGAATTATCTGGGCGGACATATATGGATAGAAGGGTTCTGAAAGAGATCACATATATACTCCTACAACTAATCCCTCCGGGAAGGGTTGTGAGCTATAAGGAGTTAGCGGAGATCATTGGTGTATCGCCTAGGCTCATAGGTAGATTTATGGCTGAAAACGAAAAGCCAATAATAATACCATGCCATAGAGTCGTAGGATCGGATGGTGGATTGAGGGGTTACAGTCTTGGAGGAGTAGGATTTAAAAAGAAACTACTCCTACTCGAAGGTGTAGGATTTAAAGGGGATAAAGTTAGGAGGGAATACTTCTTCGATCTTAAGAAGCTCCTCCTAGATCCCTAACTATAATACCTCTTCAATAACCTCTCTAACCATTGAACGATCGATCTTGAAGGGTGATAATCTATGGTATCTCCTATATACTGGGTGATCCATATATAATTTAACGATCTCACCAATATCATCCCTACCGAATCCATATGTACCTAGATTTTCATCGAAGCCTATCCTCTCTAGGAACTCTAGATAAGCCTTTAAAGCCTTCTCGGAATCCTCGGGTTTTGGTTTGAGGCTTGGATCTAGTGGTTTAAGTATTTTAGCTAGTGTCACTGGTATATGTTTATAGAATATCCTTATAAGAGATTTATAAAGTATGGCTAGTCCTGCACCATGCGGCAATCTAGGATTTATAGCGCTTAATACATGTTCTATTCCATGACCTAGATGTGTTATACCGTGATCGATGCTTATACCTGCGATCATCGATGCGTAGAGGAGCCAATATCTATACCCTATATTACTAGGGTTGCGGAGGGCTTTGGGGAGGTATTCAACAATATATTTTATCGCTTCACCGGCTAAGAGCTCGGTGTATGGTGATGCTAGTATCGATGTTGCAGATTCAACCGAGTGGGCGAAGGCATCCATACTAGTATAGATCGTTTGGCTTCTTGGAAGTGTTCTAGTATATCTAGGATCATCTATTGATACGTTTGGATATCCGGCGCCGAATCCCAGCTTCTCCCTCTTCTCAGGGATCGATACTACAGAGAACCTATCGATCTCCGTCCCAGTCCCATGCGTTAGATTAACAGCTAGTAGGAAGGGTTTATCCTCTGGAACACTTCTACGCCGATAAAGATAGTCTTCAATAACACCTCCACCAGCCACCACAACCCTAGCAGCTTTAGCTGAATCTATAACGCTTCCACCACCGATCGCTACGAATCCATCGAAGCCTCCACCACGATACGTCTCAACTATCTCCTCGATAACGTATTTATCCGGATTAGGCTTTACACGATCATAGTGTTCATACCCTATACCCAGTTCATCCAGTAAACCGGTGATCCCACCAAGTGCTCCAGAGATCCTGGCCGAACTCCTACCGGTAACGATCAATACATTACTTAACCCATGGAGAAACCTCTTCAACTCCTTTAACCGGTTAACACCAAATAATAGCTTAACACCACCATTATAGACATTAAAGGACTTCATACTAGGAACCCCATACACCTTCACAAGTATACATGGTTAATTATATGCCATCGATAAAATAACTATATTCTCCATAAACTAAACTGATGGAGGATAAAAAGTTTTTATAATATTTTCAACGCGGCATATCCCTTATATGTATATCTAGTTGTGGATAGGGTATCTCAATATTATTCTTATTGAATGAATCGTATAGCATCTTCATAAGTTCTGCTTTAACCCTAGCATATTTTGATCCATGTGTCCATGCTCTAACTGCTAGGTTTATAGAGGAGTCTCCGAGTCCCCCAACTAATACCTGGGGTTCTGGATCCTTTAATACGTCCGGATGGTTCTTGGCAGTTTCTAATGCTATCCTTATGGCTTTATCCAGATCTGTACCATAGGCTACACCTATAATGATGTCTACTCTTCTAAGCTTGTTCCTACTATAGTTTGTGATCACTGATCCCCATACGGATTTATTCGGTATCATAATGTATACGTTGTCGAATGTATGGAGCTCTACAGCCATAATAGATATATTCTTAACAACGCCAACCTTACCAGCAATCTCCACCGCATCACCTATATTGAATGGTCTATATACGGCTAGCCATACACCAGCTGCTAAATTCGCTATTGTATCCTGCATCCCGAAGCCAAAGATTAAGCCTACGATAGCTGAGAATCCAAGCACTACACTACTGGTTTCAACTCCTAGAGCTGATGCTGCTCCAAGTATTATAACGATCCATCCGATAACCTTCACTAGGTTTAATATTGTCCTAACGATTATCTCGGGAATGTTCATCTTCCTAAATGTTTCCCTAACTATTTTAACGGTGATCTTTAACGCTATATAGCCTATGGCTATGATCACTATAGCATATACAAGGTTTATCACCGAGAATCCCAGATAGGGTAGAGGATTTGTTAAAATACTAGTATTCAATAGATCTTCCCCATAATATAACGGTTACATATACACTATGGTGTGTGGAAGTATATAAATGATGTCTAATCTAGGATTAATAGAGGGGTGTTATAGGGGGTTACGGTATGGCTTTAATGGCTTTAGAGACCCTAGCTGAGAGGATCGAGGAGTATGTTGAGGAGGGCGAACTTGATAAAGCTGTCGATCTATTCCTAAGACAGACTCCTCCGAACAAGCTTGAGATCCTTCTACGTCTAAGCCATGATACTAGGTTTAAGATACTATCCCATACACCCCTAGATATGCTTAAACCAATACTAGCCAAACTTCCCGAGGAGATAGCCTTTGAAGTAGTAGTCGTTAAGGGGACGTATAACCTCGTAGACCTACTAATAGAGATGCCCTCAGATGAAGTAGCAGACTTCCTGCAGAAGATACCCCCGAGATATCGTATGAGGATACTAAGCCTAATGATCTCTCCGAAGAAGGAGGAGGTTGAATCACTACTCAGATATCCGCCGGAGAGCGTTGGAAGCGTTATGACACCACAGATCCCAATATTCTATAAAGATGACATAGTAGCCCAGGCTATAGAAGAGTATATGATTAAGGATAGCCTAGGACTATACGATAAACACAGGTATATCTATGTGGTTGGGAAGGGTAGGAAGTTCATCGGATGGCTCGATGTAAAAACATTCCTAACAAGGCCGAGGAATAAGAGGATGGAGGAGGTTGTTCAGAAGCCTCCAGCCGTTATAGAGGTTACACGTGATCGTGAAGAAGCTGCCAAACTAGCTATAAGATACGATCTATTGGAGATACCCGTTGTCGATAAAGAGTATAGATTGCTCGGAGCCATAACAATAGATGATATACTAGATGTCGTGATATCGGAGTATTCCGAGGATCTATTAAAATTCGGTGGTCTAATGGATACTATACGTGAGAGCTATGTAATAGCTAAACCAACACGATTAGCCCTTAAAAGGATCCCTGCAATAATATATCTATACCTCATGAGCTCTATAACCGGCTCAATAGTTGCAGGCTTCTCGGGTATTATTCAGAAGGTGGCGATCCTTGCAGCCTTTCTCCCAATGCTATCCGATAATTCTGGTAACATAGGTTCACAAGCCTCCTCTGTGATTATTAGGAGTCTTGTTCTAGGCGAAATAACCCTTACGAGAAGAGATGTATTAGCTATTATCGTTAAGGAGTTTATGGTTACAACCTTTATGCTCCTATTCCTCCTACCAGTTGGTGCATCTATTGCCTTCGCAATAACCTTCTTCACGACCCATAACATCTACTATGCTTTAAGGATCTTCTCAGTGATAGCTATAGCTTTATCAGCGTCATGCTATGTTGCAGATACTGTAGGCTCACTACTACCACTACTACTCGCCAAGCTTAGACTCGACCCAGCTGTTACATCAGCGCCATTAATAACTACTGTGAGTGATATAGTTACAGCTACAACATACTTCCTAGTAGCTACAACCCTCCTAGGCTAACATCATTTCTCCTTTAGCCATATTCTTCAGTATTAATGAGATTTGTTCAAATACATTAAAATAATAATGTGAATATCATGTAGTTTATACTGAGGAATCCGTCGATATAATATTATAGTATCCATATACATAGTTATAGAGGCTAAACAATATTATCTTATATGGCTAGTTTAGGTTATTGTTGAGTCTATGCTGAGGTGATACTTAAACTATGAATTTGTCGGCTATAATAATAGTTCTACTTTACCTAGTATTTGTCATAGGTATTTATAATATCCTACCCCTAGAACAACTTGTTTCTATAGGTGTTAATCCATTTGTCCTACTCATCACGCTACTAGCTATAAATATAATGTACTATTATTGGAGATACGTGTTTATCGGTGTCTTCATACAATCCGAGCTGGCTAGGGGGTTTAAGGGTATATTTCGTTTATTCGTTGATAGGATGAAGAAGTTTAAACCCCTACTATACGGATTCATAGCTGTGAAGTTAACAGTTTTCATAGTTATATTCATAATCTACCCGATCATCGATTCTAAGAGTCTAGTGGAGTATACTCTATGGTTTCAAAGCCTTGGATTCCTATTCCTAGAATATTTTATGGCTCCATACCTACTCTTAAACCGGATTGCCCGTAGGAGGCAGGGATACGAGATCACTACGATCATTCTAGCCTACTCCCTCCCATGGGCTATAATTGGGTTGGCGTTATCAACCTTCATAAATATGCCTATACTCTTAATGTTTGGTAGGTTAACGATGTATCCATACTATCATGGATGGGGGCATTATTCAACAACACTACTGGTTGATACTCCTATGGGTTCACTCATACCCACCGTAGGAGAGGTTTTTGCAGCAATAATCATAGCATATTATACTGAGGCCGCTGTTTATGGATACGTATAACTACTTTTTTAAGACGCTATAAACAATATGTTAAGATAAAATAGTCCTAGTGGGGTAGTATATGATATGTATAAAAGAGTTGTGTTGCTCCTAACGTTATTATCCATAATAGCCGTCTCCATACTATCAATACCCCCAGCATACACAAATTCAAACAATAATGATGAAGGTAAGACGAGGCTACTGGAACTAACACATAAAGATATACCCGACAACCTACCATGGTACCCTATAGCAGTCTTCGGAGACAATAGACCTAGGGATACGAGCAATGTTAGACTACCGCTAGTATATTACTTGATGGTTCAGGAACTTGAAGAGACAAAACCCTTTGGAGTTCTCGGAACTGGGGACCATGTTGGTAAGGGGGCTAGGGAGCAGATGGATGAACTATACGATTCTCTAAAGGATCTAGATAATGTATGGCTAGCCCTCGGAAACCACGATCTAGATATGGGTAAGGAGAGTCTAGACTACTGGCAACAGATAATAGCACCCCAAAACTATACCGTCGATGATATACCGAACTGGAGGATCATCATAATGAACTGTGAGGTTAGACTGAGTATGCAGTGGGAGGATCAGGTTGAATGGGCTATGCATGAAGCTATGACTGATAGAGCATCCATATTGGCATTCCATAGACCCGTATATCCAAATGTTGAGCATAATCTAGATAAAGATAGGATTAGGGTGTTCAACAACTACTTAAAACAATACATGGATAAGACAAATATCAAACTAGTTATCCAGGGGCATTGGCATGGCTACGCCATATTGAAGAAATGGAATATAACATGGATAATCACTGGCGGTGCTGGAGCACCCCTCTACGAGTATCCTGAGAAACCCTATGAGCCTAACACGACGCTAGTTGAGGGTGTAAACCACTACCTATACCTAATCCTATACCCTAATCAGACGTTCCGGATAATAACAGTGAAGCTTGGAAGCGATAGTGGAACACTTAAGATATCAGAGTATAACGAGACAGCATACATAATCGAGAACACTAAGAGGAACGTATTCGGAAACTATACAGAGATACCGGTTAGGGTTGAGAAGACTATAGGTGATAAAGAAGTATATACGGTATTAATAGCACCACCTAATGGAAAAGTAGTTGTCAATATCGAGGAGGAGAATGGAGAGATAAAAGTCAATACAAACGCTACAACGTGGTACTACTATGTAGAAGAGATCGAGAAGACTACGACAACCACAACAACGACTACGACAGGAGGGGAAACAACCACAACAGAATCAACATCCACCACCACGACAACTATGACCACTACAACTAGTCCAACAACTACAACAATCACTAGATCAACATCTCAAACAACAACTGGAGGGGGCGGGGGAGCTGCTACAACTGTTGCGATCGCTGCTGTGATCGTTATAGTTATAGCTATTGGAGTATACCTTATGATTAGGAAGAAATAATAGTTTTTACTTCAACATGGTTTTTTCCAAGAATTCCTCAACAAGTTCCTCAATTGATGGACCCTTAACGATCTTAACCCTAAACTTAACCCTTACAACGGGTTTATCGATCTTTATAAGCTTCGTTATATCGCTCGGCGTGCCAAGTATAACAACGTCTGCTGGAACCCTTCTAATAGTCTCTTCAAGTTCCCTCAACTGATCTCTAGTATAGCCCGTGCTTGGTAGTACTGGTCCCATATGGGGGTATTTCTCATATATTTTCTGGAAGAACATGGTAGCGTATGGTCTCGGATCAACAACCTCGCCGCCATATTTCATTGCTGCAACGTATCCGGCGGCGTATGGTGCTCCACCATGTGTTACCGTTGGTGAATCCTCTATGACTAAAACCCTTCGACCCTTGATCAGCTCTGGTTTATCGGCTACTACTTCGCTTCGTGCATGGCTTATTTTTGCCTTTGGATTTATCCTTCTAGCATTCTCCTCTACGATCCTTACCTTATCCGGTGTTGCTTGATCAACCTTATTGATGATTATAGCGTCAGCCATCCTAAAGTTAACCTCGCCCGGATAACTCTTAACCTCAACGCCGGGACGCATGGCATCCGCTACGGTTATCATGTAGTGTGGCTTGTAGAATGGCCAGTCGTTATTACCTCCATCCCATAGGATTAAATCATTCTCAGACTCTACGATCCTTAATAGTTTACCATAGTCTACACCAGCATAGACTTTCAACCCCATCTCTAGATAGTGTTCATATTCTTCCCTCTCTTCGATCGTTGCATTATACTTATCTAGGTCATCGAAGCTTCGGAAGACTTCTACCGTCATCTTCTCTAGATCCCCGTAAGCCATTGGGTGTCTAACTATACCGACCCTATATCCCTTAGACATAAGGATCCGAGCTATTTCTCGACTAACACTACTCTTACCAGCACCTGTCTTCACACCCGTTACCGCTATTACCGGCTTAATCGACTCGATCATCGTCTCCCGTGGTCCGAGGATCTTGAAGTCTAATCCGGCTGCTAATACCTGGCTCATAATGTTTCCTAGTTCATCATATGTTAGATCGCTGTAGCTTAGATATGCTTCATCAACGTTATACCCTCTAGCGATCTCCTCCAACCGATCCATGCTTAGGATCGGTATTCCATCCGGATATAGTCTCCCGGCTAGGCTTGGAGGATATCGTCGACCAGCAATACCCGGTATCTGTGTTTGTAGGAATGCTACAACTCTATATTCGGGGTTATCCCTGAAGTATACGTTGAAGTTGTGGAAATCTCTTCCTCCAGCACCTAGGATTAATACTCTCTTAACCATATAGAACACCTCCTCTACTCCAGAGGATAAGGCATCTTGATAATATCTAGGTGGTTGCTAAATAATTTAATGTAGATGTGGAGGATGATCTAATAGGAATATTATATATTTATTAGTGGTTTTATAG
>JALVIT010000209.1:0-6864 GCA_027028545.1 Desulfurococcales archaeon | reverse complement strand
GGATTAAAGATAGACAGTTTTAGGTTGACCTAACATTTATAGAGGTGTTATTATGGCTGAGCATAGAGGATTATTCGATGAAGAGACCGTGAAGGCGTTAAAGGAGATCTTCTCCGGATTCCCACGCAAGGTTGTCGACTACTTAATCGTGCTCGGAGAGATTGATCCTCCACCTGAGGGGGAGACTCCTTTACCCCATGAACACGAACATATGCATGAACACTTGATGCATGGTATAAGGGATTGTCCAACATGTGGCGAAGCAGTATTACTAGCTAAGGAGCTTATGAGGGTTTCAGATGGTAAGCTAGAGTTTAGGATCATTGATAAGGATAGTGAGGAGGCTAAGAAACTCATACCAAGATATGTTCCAGCATTCATATATGATACACCATCGAGAAATATACGATACTATGGATTACCGAGCGGGCAGGAATTCGCCCCATTTATCTACATACATAAATATATTGCAACAAACGAGTATAATATGCCTAGAGAGGTCCTTGATAGAGCCAAAGAGATAGATGCACCACTACACGTTAAAATATTCGTTACACCCGAATGCCCCTACTGCCCCCTGGTTGTCGATGCCTTTAACCAGTTCGCATTAGTCAATGATAAACTACTCGTCGAGACTATTGAGGCTGTAGAGCTACCCTTGGAAGCTGACATGTATGGTGTAGCGTATGTACCCGATATAGTAATAACTGATCCGGAGAAACAGACGGAGTATGGGGTTGAACCTATAGAGAGGATAAACGGCTACCTACCACCCGATCAGATGGTTGAGGTAGTAATTGGTGCTGCTGAGAAGTATAAGGGTTTAAAGAGAAGATAAGGTATGTATAAAATGCCCGCCCCTACTCGTAGAACTGAGGAATATCTTGAAGCGATATACGTTATGATAATTAATGGTGAAAAACCCCGAGTGAGGGAATTAGCCCGTAGACTAGGCGTTAAACCAAGCAGTGTTGTCGACTATCTTAAGAGGCTGGCTCGAGAAGGATACATAGTATATGAGAAGGGTGGGAGGATCGAGCTCACGGAGAAGGGTTTGAAGATCGCTGAGAAGACCTATAGGAGACATGTAATACTCTCGAAATTCCTCCAGAAACTAGGTGTTCCAAGAGAGATCGCTGAGAGGGATGCATGCTACATAGAACACTACATAACACCTATAACCCTTGAAAAGATCATTAGGTATCTAGAGGATAGTAGTAGGGAGTAGTTAGATCTTAGAGATCTTCTCCAACAATATAACTATTTTTACGGGGTCAACACCTATAATGCAATTTCTAGAATCAAACACTCTAACCTTAAACCCATAGGATTCTATTTCATCCCTCACCTCCTTATCAAATACATGATCCATACAGATGAAGCCCCCTTCACCTTCTCCAAGTATTTTCCTATACTCGCTACGTAGTTCCACACTGATCGGTTTCACAACTGATTTAATATATTGATCTCCAACTCTATGTATGCTAGCAATATATAGATTTGGTGCCTGAATCGGTTTACAACCGATGATTATACCTCTCTCACCCATAAATCTCTCAATAACCTCCTTCTCGGAGTATAATCTATCGATGGAGTTTAACACCCTCATATAGCATTCATACTCCACCATGATCCTTCTAAGATAGTTGAATGGATTACCTCCTCCAAGAGCTAGGATTTTCAGTGCTTCATCAACAGCTTTAGATAATTCCATACCCCTCCATAATAGGCATTTGACGGTCCCAGCCAACACGTATTTATCGATTTGTTCACTGGTCATATATGCTGTCCTAACCCTACCTCCATGCAGGTATCTATGGATATATTTATCCCCTACACGCTTATTGATCCAAACACCTTCATCGATCTCCCCTTCAGATATGACTATTTCTCCACCCCCATATCTAACAACGATCTTATCTTCATCGAACACATCTCTATAACTACAATCCCCCACGCTGGGTATACAGCCTCCCGCATATAATCCTACAATATATCTCGAAGCATCACTACACGATAAGCCCTCTATACATACACTTAATGTTCCACCCATATGCTTCACCAGAGGATATCTATAGGTAATAGATATATTGGCTCATCAATATTTATTACTAGTTGATGTGGAGGGTCCCGAACACTGCTGAGCCGATAAAGGTGTGGCGGTGAAGAAGCGGTGGCTGTCCGAAACCATCCTAAGCTTATAGATAGTATTCTCATATATTCGATCCTTGTATGGATGAGTGTAGCCACTAGCCTCGGTAGTGTAGGCTTTGTGATCAATGAATTGATCAAAGAATACAACATCACCGATCCAACGGTGAAAGCCCTACTAGCATCTTCAAGCCTTATAGGCATGTTTATCGGTGCATTTACGAGTGGTTTCCTGGGTGATCGTATTGGTAGAAGGTATACTGCATTAATATATGGCTTCATACATGGATTCTCGGGGGTTATAGCATCGATCGCTTTGAACCCTACATGGTATATTATATGGAGGATCGTAGCCGGTATAGGTCTTGGTGGAATACTACCGGTTGTAGCCAGCCTAGTGTCCGAGTATAGTAGCCCCGTTAACCGTGGTAGGAGGGTTAGTATACTTGAGAGTAGCTGGGCTTATGGATGGCTCATACCCGTATTAGTGGCTTACCTGGGATTATCCCTCCTAGGCTGGAGGATCTACGGGTTATTTACATCTATCATTTCATTAGCGCTTGTATTTGCAGTAGTTATGCTTCCGGAGAGCCCTAGATACCTATTATATCGTGGACTTAGAGATGAAGCTGAGAAGCTGGCTAAGAAATACAACATATCCCTACCAGAAAAGATCAGCGGTGTTGGAGAGCCATGGATCAAGGGTTTGAAGAGGCTCTTCACACTAGAACTACTCTGCACAACCCTAGGTTTATGGCTTGTATGGTTTACGATAACTATGGGATACTATGGAATATTCATATGGTATCCTAGGCTACTGGAACAACACGGTATTGAGATGGGTTTTGGAGAACTAGCCAAGTACTTATCGGCTAGAAAGCTTGAATACCTATTAATAATAACTATAGCACAGATACCCGGCTACTATAGTGCAGCATACCTCGTAGACAGGATCGGTAGGAAGAAGACTCTAGCATCATACCTGGTTATAACCGGTGTGGCAGCACTACTATTGACGATGGCGAATAATGTATCCCTATTCCTACTATTCGGAATAATACTCAGCTTCTTCGACCTAGGTGCATGGGCTGCACTATACACATATACACCGGAACAATACCCTACAGGTGTAAGGGTTGCCGGAACAGCATGGGCTTCAACGATCGGTAGGTTGGGAGGAATACTTGGACCATACATAGTACCATATCTAGGATCATGGACAACGGTATTCATATTCTTCGCCGTAATACATATTATAGGTGCGGTAGGGGTTTATCCGGGTAGGGAGCTCATGGGTAAGGAGATGTATGAGTAAGGAATAGGGTTAGGAGGAGGATCGCTGGGGATACTAATAGTATTAACGTATATTTAGCATCGATATCTCTATAGATCGGCATGTTTAGAGGGGTTTTTAACCGGTGATAACATGATTTCTCGATGCGGTCACCAGTCTCTAATAACGCTGCTATGGCTGGAGCCAATCTATTCTTAACAGGCTCCCCCTTCAACCAGCCTATGCTTAATGAATCATACATATACTTCAATCCGAGGGGGGTTAGCCTCCATAGGAGTGTTGGTGATAGAGCCTTCTCCCCGCCCTTAAGCTTATGTATTAGATTGGATAATTCAACCGGGCTAATAATTGAGCCTATAAATAAGACTAGTAGGGAGTATGTTGTGGTTCTAAGATAGATCATAACTATACTATATAAATTGATCGGCAAACCGGCGATTAAGAGGTATAGATACGCTGTTACTGCATACCAGAATCCCGGGATGCTGGATAGTATATATGTCGAGTATATCCACACACGATCATAGAACAATAGACCTATAAGTATTAATAGTGTGAATAAACCGATCACGCCACGATCACCATATATCAGTATAGCTGAGACAACCATTACCGTATAGAGTATCTTTGATAGAGGGTGAGCCCTCCTAAAACCAGTCTCCCCCGTTAGGAACAGTGATCTATAGACGTACTCTATTAGAAGCCCTAGTATATTCGTCTCAAAACCCCCTCCTCTAAAACATATTTATGCGTGAAGACATCGCTTAGCCTATTATCATGGGTTGCAATAACTATGCATCTATCCCCCCTTCCAGAGATCTCTAGTAATAGATCCTTTAAAGCCTCAACACTATAATTATCCAACCCCCCACTTGGTTCGTCAAGTAATACGACCTCATATCCCCTCAACAATGCTGATGCCAATGCAACCCTCCTACGCTCACCAGTGCTTAGCCTAGCTATCGGTCTATCCATGATACCCCCTATATTGAAGATTTTTAGGATACCATCAACTCCTATAGAGGGTTTCCCAATACTTAGAAGTTCCTCTCTAGGTGTTGGATGGGTGAAATATAGTATAGGCTCCTCTGGAACATATATTGGTTTACCATATAGTCTAACCCTCCCCCTCAACGGCTTGATTATTCCGGCTATTATTTTTAGGAGGGTTGTCTTACCTGATCCATTCCTACCAGTGATCCCAACGATCTCTCCACCAAACACCCTCATATCGATCTTCTTCAGGATCTTT
This sequence comes from Desulfurococcales archaeon, assembly GCA_027028545.1. Classification (GTDB taxonomy): domain Archaea; phylum Thermoproteota; class Thermoprotei_A; order Sulfolobales; family Desulfurococcaceae; genus JALVIT01. The sequence goes on along the minus strand of JALVIT010000209.1, from coordinate 2,167 downwards.
TTGGAGTATGGATATCTATGTTCTACACCCTCCATATCGATAAGTATCCTTCCCTTCCTTAAACCATTTATCTTCACTCTAGATATACCTTCTATGTGTATTATATCCTCCCTATACCCTCCATAGTATTTGACTATTCCATCCTCTAGGAGTAGGGTTTTCGGCTTAACCCTTCTCCATCTACTGGGTTCGTGGTCTACGACTATGATTGCTCCATCATTTTCCAAATATTCCTCGATCATTCTATAGATCGTATCTCTACCCTCTTCATCAATATATACGAATGGTTCATCGATCACTAGCAGGCCTGGATCTCTATCGAGCGTTGTAGCCCATAATAGCCTCTGATACTCCCCTGCACTTAGATTATATGTTGTTCTCTTAGCTATCGTTTCTAAACCATACTTTCTTAGGTGTTCTAGAGTGCATCTCTTACCGGATTGGTTTAATCCTATGCAGTATTCGAGCCATACGGTGTATCCTATTATCCCATACCATGGTTCCTGTGGTATGTAGGCTATTTCTCTATAGATCCTTTGTGGCGGTATATCCTCGATGTTTTCTCCGTGTAGGGTTATTCTACCCTTGTAGTATCCTCCATCTAAACCTATTGTCTGCATTATGGTTTTTAGGAGGGTTGTCTTACCGGAACCCGACCTACCTGTTACGAGTAGTATTTCGCCTGGATCTAGATCGAAGGATATGTTTCTGAGGCGGAATCCATCCGGATACTCTGCTTCCTCGATCTCAACCCTTAACAGTTTTTCCGCCAATGTATCCAGCCCTCTTAAGCCATCCAGCTGTTGGTAGTGCTATTGCTGCACCTATAGCTACCTGTCCAATATTTACCGGTATCTCGAATACTGCTGTGAATGGTGGTCTCCCGGTTAATGGGTTGCTTATATAGTATTCGTATAGTAGGTATCCTATAACCATTAGTGATCCAGCCACTAGTATTGATACTGCCTCCCAGCTAGCCCCCATCCTCCTAGCTATTGTGTATGTTATTGCTCCTCCTAGTATGAAGGCTATGAGTATCCATAGGGGTAGGGGTATTTTCAATGGATACTCCATTGGTCCCAGCGATATTTTACCGCTCCAATAGATTGTTGCAAAGACAGCTACCAGCGCTGTATATGCTCCACCGATCGATCCCGCGAATATGTATGCTTCACCCTTCCTAACACTGATCTCCCTCCTAGGCATGTATTTATGGATCAATGTTCCGGCGACGTATCCTTCAATAAACTTTATCACCAGTGTTCCCGGTGCAAATATTCCGTATCCGGTGGATAGATCCGCTAATGATGCGCCTATACCACCAGCTAACCCCGCTACTAGGGGTCCGTGGAGTATTGCAGCAACATAGATCACTGCCTCACCCAGGTTGAAGTATCCACCGGTGGCCGGCTGGTAGATCTGTAATACTATGGTTGTAGCATATACCGCTACAATATATATGATTGTAAGTATGAGCTTATTCCTCAGCATAAAACTCCACCACCCAGCTGTATAGACTATGAAACCAACTATATAAAGTTAATACTTTATATAAGTGATGGATGACCAAACGGGTTTATAAGGGGGATATATCTTTCTTAGTTAGGATAACGATATGTATGGGCTCCATACATATATTGGGATATAGCTAATGAAAATAGATTGGTAGGGGGAATTTAGAGTTTTTGTAGGGTGTATTATTGTTGAGTATTAGAAGTGTTGAAGAAGAGGTATATGTTCCGGATACGAGTGCTTTGATCGAGGGGGCTGTCAGCAAACTGGTTAGATCTGGTAGGATTAGGGGACGTGTAATAATTCATAAAGCTAGTATAATGGAGCTTGAGCATCAAGCCAATAAGGGTAGAGCGACTGGTTTTGCAGGGCTTGAAGAGATTAAGAGGTTGAGGAGGCTGGCTGAAGAGGGATATATTAGCGTCGAGATCGGTGGTGAGAAGCCCCGTGCAACCGATATTAAAATGCTTGGATCGGAGGCTATAGATTCACTAATAAGGGATTACGCATACGAGATCGGTGCAACACTCATAACGGGGGATAGGGTTCAGGCAGCTGTAGCTGAGACTATGGGTGTTAAAGTAATACTTATAGAGCCTGAGAAGGAGACCAGGTTTATCCTCGAAGAATTCTTTGATGAAATAACCATGAGTGT
>JALVIT010000208.1 GCA_027028545.1 Desulfurococcales archaeon | reverse complement strand
GGATACCTAGCACTAGGCCTTAAACCCCTGACCATACTCGAGGGGGAGCCGGCTTACTTCCTAGGTTTAAACATTGGTTTATCATCTAGGAGGACTCCGAATATTTATTCAAGCATTGTTAAGAGGGGTCTATATAGTGGTTTTATCATTGTTTTTAAGGGTGTCCACCACTATATCATTGATAAAAGGATGTATAGAAGACGGTGATACTGTTTGACGGTGAAGCTCGATCCATGGGGGCATTTCGCGATAGAGAAGTATGAGAAGCTATTCACACAGTTCGGTATAGAGCCTATAGATAAAGTTTTGGATAAGCTGCCGAGCCCCCACCACTTCTTCCATAGGAGGATAGTCTTCGGACATAGAGACTTCGATAAATGGCTTGAAGCATTAAGAAGGGGGGAGAGGGTTGCAGTCCTCACAGGCTTTATGCCTAGTGGGCATACGCATCTAGGACACCTAATGGTTATCGAGGAGCTTAGGTATCTTCAGAGCCTCGGAGCACATATAAAGGTCGTCGTAGCAGATGCTGAAGCATACGCTGTCCGTAGGAGGAGTAGGAGGGAGGTTATAGAGTATGGGAGGGAGTATATAACACATGCACTAGCATGGGGTCTAGACCCGGATAAGACTGAGTTCTACTTTCAGACAGCCAATACACCGACATACTATAGACTAATACAAATGTTCTCTAGGAAGGTTACAATGGCTGAGATGGAGGCTATATATGGAAGGCTCGAACCGGCAAAGATCATGGCAGCTCTAACACAGGCTGCAGACATACTACATCTACAGCTGGATGAGTACGGTGGATACAAGTATATACTTGTCCCGGTAGGAGCTGATCAGGATCCACATATAAGGCTTACACGAGACATAGCTGACAGGTTTGAGAACGAACTGGGTTTAAAGAGGCCCTCATCCTTCTACCATAAGTTTATACGTGGACTAGATGGTAATAAGATGAGTAGTAGCCATCCGGAATACGCTATATTCCTACTAGACCCACCGAAGACTATTAGGAAGAAGGTCTTCATGGCTCTAACAGGTGGTAGAGCAACGGCTGAGGAACAGAGGAAGTATGGTGGGGAACCGGAGAAATGCACAGTCTATGAATTATACATGTATTTCCTATATAGAAGCGATGAACTCCTCCGGAGGGTTTATGAGGAATGCACCGGTGGAGTAATACTCTGTGGCGCGTGCAAAAGGAGGGCTGCAAAGCTACTACTGGAGATCATTGAGGAGCATCAGAAGAAGTATAGGGAGATAGCTGAGAGCGGTATCGTTGAGAAAATGGTTAGGATCCCCGACTTCTAGTTTTTAATTTCCTCTAAGAACTGCTTTATAGAATTGAATGGATCGGATGCCCTAGTTATCGCACCTCCTACAACTACTATTTCAGCACCTGCCTCAACTAGTGGTTTAGCCCCTCCATGCTTTATCCCTCCAGCAACAGCTATCTTTGCATTCCTCACCTCTCTATGGATACTCTTTATCTCATCGATTAGATCGTTTATCGTCATATTCCTCCTCCGTTGAACATCTATACCTACATGGTAGAGTATTACATCTACACCCATCCGGTCGAGCGCTAAACTCCTATCGTAGGGTTTCGGATGATTTATAAGGTCGACGATTAGGACGCCATTATACTTCCTAGCAGTATCCAATGCCTCAGTAATCGTCGAGTCATCTGCTAATCCCAGAACGGTTACAGCGTTTGCTCCGGCTTTAAACATTATTTCAGCCTCCAAACCACCAGTATCCATTGTCTTTGTATCCGCTACTATGAAGCACCCGGTAGTCTTCCTTAACGCCTCAACCGCTAAGCTACCCCACTTCTTTATTAATGGTGTTCCAGCCTCGATCCATACATCTCTACACATAGTGGATTCAGCTGTTTTCAACGCTAACTCTAAGGCTTTAAACAGATCTGTCAGATCTAGGGCGATCTGTAGTATGGGCAACTCTACACCCTCCGCCTCCTTCTAAATATAGCTATAAACACTAGGACTAGGAAGGCTAATGCTATGACTAATGCTACGATCAATATGTTGAAGGGAGTCGTGATCCCTGCCGCTGCAGGTATGTATTTGATCCTTATGAGGTAGTCTTTACCATGTTCTATCCTAACAGTTAGGTATGCACGATCACTGCTTTTACTAAACGTTTGAAATTCGCCATTAACGTATATATCGCTAAGTGATCTATTCATTATGTTCAGCGGTGAAACCTCTACAGTATATTCTCCGACTGGTATATACATCGATGCTGTCCCATTAACAGTTTTCAGCTGAAATGTGGTGCGTCCTTTAAACACTACAGTTATAGATGCACTATTTATTATCTTATCCTCTTCATCTACAACCTCTACATTGACCTTAGAGATCGGTGTGAGCTTTAAGGGGAATAATACTTTTACCGATGAATATATTGGCTCATATACTTTCCCCTTCACAGCCTCATAGAAATATTCCCGATCCATTGTTAGCCCCGTAGAATTCTTTAATCTTATGAGATAAATAGCCGGTTTATCGATCTCTATGAGCTCAGTATTCTTTGCCGGGATGAAGGTTTTTATGAGTGTTGTGGAGTTGTCATCATTTACCTTAAAGATATCTATAGGTGTATCAGGGATCGATGTTGTGTTGAAGGATATTGTTAGTGTGTATGGTGGTTTACTATATTCATTTATATATATGTCTCTAACTATTCCAAGCTCGACCAGCCTATTTATACTTCGATCATTTAAACCGGCCTCTTTAAGCATCCATTTAATAGCTGGACCCATGTATAGTCTGAATTTAAACTTTTTAACGCTATCCGGTTCTATACTGAAGGATTTCATCTCAAGCCTTATCATAGTCGATACGGGTCCAACGCCTAAACCAGGTGTCTCGAACCATACTCCATAAGTCTCCCTTACCGTTTCTCCGAGGGGTATTAGTATTATGGTGTATGGCGTCTTATTATAGTCGTTCCTAGATGAGAATAATCCTATGAAACCTATAGATCCTTCATGAACATCCGGCTTCTGACCGGGGCTACTCCATGATGAATAGAATGTATATATTGTTACCTCACCAGTTGTTAATCCATAAACCTGTATATCATCCTCCGGATCCCCTCCAAACTTCGAATCTAGTGTTAATCCTATCGATATTGGTCTAAGCCATTGTGTTGATAGATTAATCGTTACGGGTTGTTCTTCCAGGTTCTTAAACACGTATAGTATGTCTATGTAGGGTTTATCATAGTAGAACGTTATGTATTTGCCTAGTTCAACCTTATGTCTTCCAATGGGATATTCTATACTGATCGTTCTCCTATAAACAGTCTTATTAACCAGCTCTATCTTCGCATATTTATTGATCGATTCACCCGGCCACCAATCCTTAGGCATAGGTTCATCGGGAAATACTGGTGGTGGTATTATATCCGTGAATACTGTATCAACAATATATCCCCCTCCAAGATACAACGAACTTGTTATCATCTGATCCGTTGGGTTGAATTTGAAGTATTTTATTGCTCCACCATTAGCCGTATCAAGTCCTATTGTCAACGCTAATCCTTTAACAACATATTCCTCACCGGTTTGTGAGTATGCATTAAATGGTATGTTTATCAGTGATACAGCCACTACAACTAAAACGGTTATAACCATATAGTATCTCATAGGATATTCACCAGTTAACTCATACTCTATAGTATTTTACCCAGATTATGGTATTTATGGTAATGGTAGAAAAAGGTAATTGCCACGTCCCTACATGTATTCATGGGGTGTTTAAATGGTTGATGTAAAAAATGTTAAGAAGAGGATACGTGAACGTATATGGAGGATCCTCGAGGAGAAGAACATCGCTAGATTTCCCCGCCCAGTCTATGGTAGAATACCTAACTTCGCTGGTGCAGAAAAGGCTGCCCAAAGGATCATACTATTAGATGAATGGATTAAAGCGGAGGTTGTAAAGGCTAATCCGGATAGCCCCCAGAAACCCCTAAGATACTATGCGTTGCTACATGGTAAAACACTCTTAATGGCTACACCCCGGTTGAAGAGGGGTTTCCTACTACTAGATCCACATAGGATCCCGCAGGGTAAATATAGTTATGCATCAACCATACGTGGAGCATTCATATATGGTAGAATAGTCTCGCTGAGGGAGATACCACCAGTAGATCTAATAGTTACAGGGTGTGTGGCGGTGGATAAGAGGGGGGTTAGGCTTGGTAAGGGTGGTGGATATGCTGAATTAGAATACGCTATATTAAGGGAGATCGGTGCTGTCGATGAGGATACCCCGATAGTAACAACTATACATGATCTACAACTGGTTGATCATATACCTATAGAACCACATGATCTAACGGTAGATATAGCTGCTACACCTTCAAGAATTCTAAGATTCGATAGGATCATGCAACGTCCTAAAGGTATAATTTGGGAGATCCTCGGAGATAAGAGGGAATTACCAATTATAAGGGAGCTAGCCAGGTATAGGAGTAAAAATATTTAGAATGAACCAACGGTTTCCATATCCTCGCTTAGCTCCATTAATGCATAGTATTTCCAGTATTTCCTATAGAGTCTTCTAAACTTTATGCCATCCCATACTCCATATGCATATATTATTATGCTTGGCCAGATCAGTAGGATTAGGAATAGCCAGTCGTCTAATGGTATAGGCTTCGGCGCCGCTACCCCGGTCTGCATCATTGTTATGTATGGTGTGAACCTATTAATATTCCATATGATCAGTGACAACATTAACCATGCAGTTGCGAAGTTCATAGCTGTATAATGGTTCGGTCCAACCATTAGTCCCGGTACACGCTTCTTCTGAAGCGGTGGGAATAGGACGCTGCCCATAAAGCCCAGCTGATCCTCTATGACGTGCATCCACCATCCAAGCATTGCAGCTATTGATAGTTCGAACCAGTGGGCGTATCCTATTAGGAATAGTATTCCGGCTAGTATCATTGCAGCTATTGCCCCACCGGTAAAGCTATGGCTCCATCCACGATGCCATGGTATGAATACCTCCTCGACAACCTCTTTACCCGTCGGCAGTTTTGTTCTACGATAACCTATCTCCGGGCCGCTGAAGGCATCTATAACTGTTGGACGAGGATATAGTTTTACGAAGGGGTGTTTAGTCATTGCTTCTCCAACCTTCCTATACTCTGGGACATCCGTCCCTCTAATCGGTATTCCACCGGTTGTTACTATTGGACCCATATATACCTTTATCGATCTACTCGGTGTATCATAGTGTATTAGGAATCTACGATAGACGTCGCCAGGTAGGCGGATGTTGTGGACCTTGGTAACTATCATCTTATTCTCTTCATAGGCTCTATCAATAGCTTCAGCGATCTTTGAAGCTATAAGCTGTGGATGTGGTGCATCTGAAGCTACAAAGTATGGTTCGAAGCCTGGAGCCTGTATCTTATAGCCGGGTATGAATACTTTTAAACCTGGCTTTATCTCTCCATAGATCTTTTTAAGCCTTAGATAATCCTCTCGGACAGCTTCGACCCTAACCTTACCCGTATCATCCATTACTGTGAATACTATACGATCATCTGAGATCTTTTCAACATCTTCAACCACACCCCTAATAGCTATTAGCTGGTAGTCTTCATACTTATCCAGATCCTTTATCTTAACGGTCATTGGGGCAACCTTAGTCTTGGGATCGATCGGTGCTGGATCGATCTCTACATGTCTCGGGAACAACCACTTCTTAATCTTGAAGTCTAAGAAGTCCGGTAGATAGCCGAAGGCTGCCGTGATTATTGGTATGAGTATTCCAAGCTTCAGATCACCTAGTAGGACCGGGAAAAATGTAGCCATCGCCGCACCGGATAAATAATGTATCCAGCCACGCATAACCCTTACACCCCCAATTCTAGAATCCAGATGTTAATCCGAATAGGTTTAGTAGGAACTGGGTGTTTCCAGTCATTGATACCGCTATTGGGAATATTATCCCTCCCAGGCAGTAGCTTCTACGCGTATTGAATATTATCGCTGCTAATCCAATAGCTGTTGCTACAAATAACACTACTATCCCCTGCCATCCGGCTAGTAGGTATGAGATTAGGACTAGTAGTCCTGCAACTATTATCGATACTTTAACATATCTTTGACCCGTAATAATTCTAGCTATTACCTTAGACAAATAGACAACCCCTAGCAGCGATATACCTGCAGCCAACAATACTACTCCGGCAGCATAGTAGTATTCAGCCCATGTCTTAGGAACATATAGTGATGATACAAGCTGAGCACCGGCACCCCTCCTTAGAGTAGTTGTTGGAACGAATAATAGGAAGAAGGCTCCAACATAGTAGAGTAGCCTATTAGATCCCTGGCTGACTATGAAGGTGTCATCACCACGGGTGCTAACCATATGTCCAGCCACGAGTGCACCCATACCACCAGTTATCACTGGAAAGAAGGCTGCTATGGATCCACCGAAGGCTCCGCTGAGCGTTCCATTTAGTATATGGTATGGGCTAGCCTCTACAACATCCTCAGTCCTCTGCCTGGGAACTATTATACGGGACATGATGTTCTGTAGTACCCATGATAATCCGAAGAATCCTATAAACATGGGCGTCAGCCTAACATATGCAAACTCGGCCGGTACGAACCCAGTATTCATTATGAAGAATCCTAGGAGGCCGGATGCGAAGAACACTATTATACCGCCTATATTCTGGCTCCACGCCGTCGCCAGCCTCTTCCACGGATTCTTCTCCCGATCACCCATCTTCTGCCACTCACTCATAAACATGAATAATACTATTAGTATTAGGAACCATACAGCATATGGTGCTAATAGATTGTATAGTGCACCTATAATGTATGGTACAACGGTTAATCCAAGGGTTACTAGGATTATGGTTCCACCAATAGCTCCAAGGGTTACAAGCCATAGTGCTTCATGACCCCTACCAAGAACTAGGTATCTCTGAGTTGGGAATAGCATTAATACGAATGATTCATCGGCAACACTCATATAGACGGTCTGGATCGCTGATAGATATACGAAGGCTACTAGGGCTCCGAGGGCGAAGTATGGGAAGGCTTCAACAGGCATAAACGTGTAGACCGGGGCTATCACTGTGATCAATGCTATAATGTTGTATATGTGGAATCCAGGTATCCATGAGAGCATAACGCCTACTCCGATACCTAGGAAGCTCCACATGATTATAGACATTGGGTCAAGCATGTAGATCACCCCTCTTAGCCGATGACTACTAGTCCTTTAGGCGTGAAGAGATGTAGTTCGGGCGAACCACCAACATAAGCT
>JALVIT010000207.1 GCA_027028545.1 Desulfurococcales archaeon | reverse complement strand
AAATACTACAATACACCGCCCGCATAGCGCCGCGGGGAATATATACCAGTGGTAAGGGATCATCGGCTGCAGGATTAACAGCATCGGTCCTAAGGGATAAGGCAACCGGAGAATATTATCTTGAAGCAGGAGCACTAGTAATAGCTGATGGAGGGGTTGCATGCCTCCACCCCAATACCCGTGTACTGGTCGATAACGAATATGTTAGAATAGGTGAACTATTCAGAGAGGATAAAGCAGTTAAAGCATCATCAAAAGGTGAACCCATAGAGCTAAACTACGTAACACGTAAAGTAGTGGGGGTAGATCTAGGAAAATTATCATCTAGTGAGGCGGTCTCCACAATTATAAGGAGGAAATACTGGAGGGGGAAACTAGTAAAACTAGTCTTCGAGAGCGGCTACGAACTCCTAGTAACCCCCGACCACCTATTAATAGATGGCAATACGCTCAAATGGAAAGAAGCGATGGAGTTTAAACGTGGTGATAGGGTATTATCGATACAGAAGATACCCGGACATAATAACGATGTCTACATCATCGACATAGCACCCGGCGAATGGACTATAATAATAGAGGATGATTATAAGGATGAATCCACTAATATAGTAAATAAAACACATGGTGTAGATATCTATAAACTACACAGTAAACTCCACATAAGCGTCAAACAGCTAAGACAAATACTAGAACAAAACGGTAGATACGATGAATGGAGGAATAAAAGACTCAAATACATTATAGGGAATAGATCAGAAACCCTACCCATAAATAAAATCACACCAGAACTAGGATATCTTATAGGCTTCATATACGCTAACAACAATGTAATACTAGACTATGAGAAAGGCATAATATCGATAACCCAGCTAATAAAGCAAAAAGCATTAACAGATAAACTCATCAAATACGTCACTAAGATTATTGGTAAAAGACCAGACATAATAAATGACATGAAAACAGGAAACAGTAATATAGTTATAAATTCTAAACTCCTAACATATATAGTTAAATACTTCATCGAAGACGGATTAAGACGAATACTCAAATTACCAGACTACGTCTTAAAAGCATTCATCGCTGGATTAATAGATTCTAAAGGATATATTAATAGAGATGCTGAAGATAATGGAAGTATTGATATAGTTTTGAAGAATCATAGAAGGATCGATGCTATTCCCATAGTTCTACGAAGATTCGACATATACTCGAGGATAAAACATGCCATGAAAGACATTATAATACAAATAATTGGTTGGAGGAATATATTAAAATTTATGGAAACAATTAAACCATACAGTCTAAAAGCCAAAAATATTACACCGTCCAGAATAAATCCACCATTAAATGAAGACATAATTCCAAGAAGGATCTCCACAGAGATAGCTAAGAAGCTAATAGAAAACCTCAAACCATATATGTGGGAGAAAGATGGAGAATGGATCACGGTATATAAGGCATCACTAGGAGAACAAGATCTAACTAGGAAACAACTAAACAATATCGTGGAAAAGCTATCTGATAAAATACCTGAAGAAACAAAGGAACTAGTAGAACTAGTATTAAACATGGACTACTACATAGATACGATAATAAATGTAGAATATATAGACTATGAAGGCCCAGTATACGATCTATACGTACCCGGTATACACAACTTCCTAGCCGAGGGAATTATAGTCCATAATTGTATCGACGAGATAGATAAGATGAGGGAGGAGGATAGGAGTGCTATACATGAAGCATTAGAGCAGCAGAGCTACCACTATGAAACAATGATTATGACTAGTAGTGGAGAATATATACGTATAGGCGAGTATTTAGATAAGTTATTCGATAAGTATAAGGATAGGATCGTTAGGGGTAAGGATACAGAGATCCTAATACTTGACTCGATCGGTGAGGATATAGAACTCCTAACATACGATCAAGCAACTGGTGAGATTAGAAGGGTGAAGGCTGATCGTGTGAGTAGGCATAGATCGATGGGTAAATATGTTAGACTACATATAAGTAATGGTAGATCAATAACTGTTACACCCGAGCACCCGATCCTTACAATAACCCATAGGGGGATTGAGGTAGTTCCAGCCATTACCGTAAAGCCTGGAGACCTAGTATTAGGTGTTTATAGGTATCCATACATCAATATTGATAGGAGGAGACTAGTCGATAAACTATCCAGTAGGATAATATATACTAATGGAGTATTAGGGTTCAAATATGATAGTATAGATGAAGCCTTCAAGATGCAGGATAAACTATTAGCATATGGTGTCGAGACATACATCGATAATAATGGAGATGCATACATCCTAAAACCATCTGGACCCTACCCCTTAATCAATACTCTGAGATTAATGGGTGAGTATGTAGACTATGATAAATTATCCGGTTTAGACAAGATACCTGGTGAGGTATTGAAGGATATATCGACGAAATACGAGATCCAACACTATGCTTCTAAGGGGAGGATCATACCAACATATAGCTTCGATGAGATGAAGAGGATCGAGGATAGGCTTGGAAGGAATGCATCAATACACATGGTTGTTGATGTAGAGTATTTAGAGGATGATAGATATAAATGGGTCTATGATGTAACTGTCGAGCCAACACATTTATTTGTAACAAATGGCTTAGTCCTTCATAATACTATAAGTATTGCTAAAGCCGGAATAGTTGCTAGACTAAATGCACGGGCAGCGGTATTGGCAGCGGGTAATCCTAGGTTTGGAAGGTATGATAGGAGGAAGAATATTAATGAAAACATAGATCTACCGCCACCCATACTTTCAAGGTTTGACCTAATATTTATAGTCCTCGATAATCCGGATAAAACACTTGACCGGAGACTGGCTAGACACATATTATCAGTGCATATGGATGTTGAGAAGGCCAAACCAATAATAGATATCCAGTTGTTGAAGAAATACATAAGCTATGCTAGAAGATATATAAAGCCTAGGCTTACGAAGAATGCTAGGGATCTGCTGGAGGAGTTTTATGTCGGTATAAGGAATGCCTTCTCAACAAAGGACTCTCTAGGACCAATAGCTATAACACCCAGACAGTTGGAGGCGTTGATCAGGCTCTCGGAAGCCCATGCTAAAATGGCTCTGAAAACATATGCGACCGAGGAGGATGCCGAAGAAGCTATAAGACTCATGTACACAACACTTGTAACCGTAGGGATTGATCGCGAATCCGGACTATTAGATTGGGGTGGTGTAGTATCCGGATACCCATATGGTAAGAGGGAGAAGATCAAAGCATTCATGGATATGCTGGACGAACTATTCGCCGAGCAGGATACTGTAGAATACTCGCTGATAATAAGGAGGGCTAAGGAGAAGGGGTTAACCGAGGACTTCGTAAATGAGATGCTAAGAAAACTACAGAGGAACGGAGAACTATACCAGCCTAGACACGGTGTCTATGCGAGGGTTAAATAGGAGGGATCAGGTAGCTCACCCGTCTAATCACCGCTTCATCTAGTGGGGAGGTTCATCATAATAAATTATATCCTCAGTGGGGCGAAAGAATTTTTCTCCCCATCCCAACTAGTAGGGGCTGGAACGCTTCATCACCGGGCAGGTAAAACTAATAAAGGTATACCTAATAAAACTTAACGGAGTAGGACTAGACGCGTTTAAGGGGTTATAGAGAGATGAGTGGTGAAACACCCAGATATGTTGTAAGGGTTGGAGAGAAAGAGATAGAGATTAATGAAGAGACACTAAACATAATACACGAATACCTACACCGACCAATGAGTCTAGACGAGCTAACGGAGAAGCTGGGATTCGAAAGCTGGGATGAAACATACGAGTTCCTAAAGAAGATACCAGCATGGATCATATGGACACCACCAGCACTATGGAAATACAGAGCTGGATGGATAGCCAGAAGAGAAAAAGAGAAATAACTCCTTTACAAATCCCTTACTAAAGATATCAATAACGTCCATCTCTGTAACATTACTTTTCCTTAATATAATTTAGTTGTGAGATATAGGCGTTTAATAGGTCTTAGGACATTTAAGGGCAGATATAAGTGGTTCTTATACTTTAAAAGTGATCTGATAATCATGTGTCTAACATAATTACTTTATAAAACTTTTAGTATCTAAAGCGAGTTACCCGATTTGGCATCAAATATATTGATTTTATTATTATAACGCTAATGATCTAGCCCTATTTTGTCTAATGATCGTAACCACTCTATAAATTTAGCAACGTTTTCCTTCTCCATTATTGCCCCATGTTGTGGCGCGATCACTTGTATGTCTAGATCTTTTATCATTTCAAGCCATTTGTCTATAGCTTTGCGGCATGGTAGGTAGCGATGATGGAAGGCTTCCATATATTTTTTATGTTTTTCAAAGTCTTCTACGAAAAGATACCATTCATCGCTTGGGAAGACGGCAGCTCCAAGGTCTCCAGTAAACAGTATTTTCGCTATTGGGTCGTATAGGTGGAAGTTTCCAGGGCTATGCAGGAAATGTGCTGGTATGATCCTCAGCTTTGATTTACCAATCGTTATTTCACCTCCCTCATCAGGTATTTCTCTGAGCCTGCTAGTGTCTAATACTCCTAGATGAGGTAAGAACCTTACCCATAAAGCTGAAACATAGACAATGGCTTCTGGAAACATGTCGAGTAATAAGTTTAGACTACCTACAACATCCGGGTCTTGGTGGCTGAAGAATAATGCCTTAACCTTCACTGGATCAACAAACTTCGAGGTATTTTCTAGTATTCTCTCAAAGACGTAGTAGCCGCCGGGATCTATTAATAACCCTTCTCCCTGATCAACGACAAGGTACTGATTAGTCAATATACCCTTCTCGGCTTCAGCCTCGTCTAGCCCCAACCATACAAATAGGTGTTTATTATTATCATACAATATATATGGTTTATGAACACGTAGACTCATAACAAGATCACCTCTACATGTGATTAGCTTTGAAGTATAAGTTCTGGACGAATGATCCCATAAACCCTAATTCTCATTAACCCGCCGACCTCTCTTAAAACTTCTTCATTACCGAAATACTCTTTATCACCAATAACTACATAGATGCCCTTAAGTTCGCCGTTGAGGAACAGAAGCCTCATCTTCGAATTAATACCGTCACCGGATATATATAGTCCAGGATATTTATTGAATACCTTCTCTTCTGAGATGAGAGACTCTATGTAATCTAATAGCCCACCCTTCGATATAACCCTATTCTCGTTTTTAATCATTATAGACTTCATCAATAATTTTGAGACCCACGAAATCTTTGCGAGATTAGAAGATAGATCAGTAGTAGTTTTTACAGCCCTGACCTTGGCAGAATAAACAGCTTTATCAGCTTCATATACTAATGCATTGGCGATTTCTGATAAATATCTACCTACGACCCAGCCTCTGGGCCCATCATATTCTACAGTAACCTTTATCGCTGATTCAATGGGTCGAAAAATGAACTTTATATTGCTCCTGGAGCCTTTAAACAATAGCAATAATGTCTGATCTCGCTTAATAGATTCGATCTCGTAATTGTCAACAAATCTGAAAACTTTAAATCTCCGGAATTCCAGCCGTACCCTATCCCGACTACGCCCTGTGGTGTATGGTAGTATTGGTAGTACGTTATCAATATTCGATAAGTAATCTATGATACGATCGGGAGCTGATTTTGTGAACACCAACACGTTAGTAGCACGCATAAAAGAACACCACGGGTTGATAATTCTATCCAATTCCGAGTTTTTAAAGATATCGTTAAATTCACAAGTGCAATAACTGGTTTACCCTATCACTCGATATGTATAATATGTATATTTTAGATATCGTAGTTTTTCCTAGTAGAACACTACGTTTACCTCTACTTTTCATATAGCGGTGAAGGAAAACATTCTAAGAAAATAATCATCGATGGGGCCGCCGGGATTTGAACCCGGGATCACCGGCGCTCCGTGACACCAGGCTTGGCTAGGCGGGGTGTCCCCCCAGGCCGGCATCCTAGCCAAGCTAGACTACGGCCCCATTGACTCCTTGATTATGGTATTTATGTGGAGGTTTTTATTCTTTAAATCATTCAATTATCCCACCGGAGTGGGTGTATATAAAGCTTCTGGTTAGTAATACTGTATATGCTTGATTAAATGGTAATACATATCGTATTACCCAGTGGTAATACCTCCGAACAATTCTTTAAATAAGCATTTAAAGTATTACTAATCACTCCCTTTAAATATATACGACGAGAAATTACATTAAGGGTGTAAATATGCCCATCCGATATGTATGTAAACACTGTGGCTACGTAATATGGGAATTTAAACAGGTGGGTCAGGACTATTTCGGCATCCCTACACCCAGCGAGATAATGCTCGCAACTGGTGGTATATGTCCAAACTGTAAGAGGGAGTTATCGATCCCAACACTCAGTGATATAAGGATCAGGATCAGTAGACCGGCTAGAACACCAAGCATAATCTACGTATCAAAGTTTAAGAATATGGAGGAGACCAGCAATTTAGTAGCGATCAATCGTAGAGGAGAATTCATGGCTGCCCAAGAGATCTAATAATAGTTTAAAGCCTCTAGTTTTATCATATTTATATACTTTAAGTATTCCGATCACCCTATCTTTATCTATAATTCCAACAATACTCGATCTAATGAATATATATGATGCAAACATAGTTAGATTGTGCGGGTTAACCCTATAACGTGCACTCTCCCAATCGATTATCTTCAAATGATCACCACACCAAAACATGTGTCCATGTGGTCTATTAAGCTCACCGTGATCTATCTGGAATAGATCAAGTATGTATAGGTTGGAGAACATCTTAACTAGAACCTTTATAAACTTCTTCAGCGATGTTTCAGCCATCCTTTTTAAATATTCAACGACGCTCTCACACTCTATATATTCCATACCGATCACGTCCTTACCCCAAAAATATATTCTAGGAACAATATGGAGAGGTT
This sequence comes from Desulfurococcales archaeon, assembly GCA_027028545.1. GTDB lineage: Archaea > Thermoproteota > Thermoprotei_A > Sulfolobales > Desulfurococcaceae > JALVIT01. Next base: position 394 of record JALVIT010000207.1, on the reverse strand, counting down.
GGAGATAGTCAAGGACCATACCCTCCAATTCCAAGCTACCCCTCCTACTATCAAGCCTCCTAATCTTAACAGCGATCACGTCTCCACTTCTATGCAGAGCTTTAACAATTATAGATGAATAACCCTTACCCAAAACCCTGAAACCCATAATATCCTTCCCAGACTCGATGAGATACCTGACCCCCCGTAAGGATAGAAATCCTAGCCTCCCGGAAATGATCCTATCATCGCATCCCCTATGGAAAGGATAACACAATGTAAATCTAATATATTCATCATGTGGATCTAGAAGATGCAGCTTTCCATCCATGGTTCCCTCTTCACTATAAACTTCGCAATCCACTCCCTAAACCCCCTACTATATCTTCTAACCCTATCGAGCTCCTCCAACACT
>JALVIT010000206.1 GCA_027028545.1 Desulfurococcales archaeon | reverse complement strand
CATGTAGAGCTGCTAGCGAAGCCCTAAGGATAAGTATTGGGATGATAGCCTCCGGCATGATCAAGTATGCACTGGTTATAGGCTCAGATACAGCACAGGCTAATCCTGGAGATATATTAGAGTACACAGCTGCATCGGCAGCTACAGCATTAATAACTGGTCCAGCTGGAGAGGCTGCAGCAGTCTTTGAGGGTAGCTATACATATGTAACGGATACACCAGACTTCTGGAGGAGGGCTCACATACCATACCCGTTGCATGGTGAGGGGTTTACGGGTGAGCCAGCCTATTTCCATCATATAATAAACGCTGTTAAGGGGTTGTTGGAGGAGTACGGCTATAATATAAACGATTTCGACTACGCCGTCTTCCACCAGCCAAACGGTAGATTCCCATTAACAGTGGCCAGAAGACTTGGAATACCGAAGGAGAAGGTCCTACCCGGACTAGTAACACCATATATTGGTAACAGCTATAACTCATCAGCACTAATAGGATTAGCTAGGATACTAGACAAGGCTAAACCGGGTGAGAGGATACTATTAGCACCCTTCGGAAGCGGAGCTGGAAGCGATGCATACAGCATACTAGTCACCGATAAAGTATTGGAGAAACAGGATAAGGCGCCGAGGGTTGATGACTATCTGAATAGGAAGAAGATCATAGACTATGCACTATATACGAAGTATAGAGACCTAATATTAAGGATCAAGGGGTGAGAAGGGGGATGAGGTTCTCAATACCAAGATTCTGGAGGGAGAGGCATAGCCACTATAGATTAAAGGCTGTTAAATGTAGGAGTTGCGGCAGGATAAACTATCCACCATCAAACATATGCAGATATTGTGGTTCAAGGGATCTAGAGGATATATATCTGGATAACGAATATGCTAAACTAATCACATGGACGATCATACACACCGTTCCAGAAGGATTTGAAGATAAAAGACCCCGGATCATAGGAATAGTTGAAACAATGGAGACACATATAAGAATACTAGCACCAATAACCGATATACTACCGGAGGAGCTTAAGGAGGGGTTAATTCTAGAACCAGTATTGAGGAGGATAAATGAGGATAAAGAGGCTGGACTAATACATTATGGTATAGCCTATAGACCGGTGATAAAAAGAATTGGGGGATAGATCGGGTATAAAGGATATTAGAAAATATTTATCAAAACTCCTATCCTCGGATAAACCATTCAGAGATATAGATGATAATATAGAGAATCAAAACCTAGCAGCCCTCCTAAGGCGTAGAATACTTGAAGAAAAATACGGGGTATCACTATCATCAACAGGTTCGTCAATACTAGACTTCGTAGAGCTTGAAGGTAGACAATCATATAAACCCATAGGAGCAGTCCAGATACCGGTAACAGTTGTAGGACCAGTAGAGATCGATGGGGAGGCTATTAGAGAGAAGAAATACATCCCATTGGCATCCATATATCCGCAACTCATGAAGACTATAGAATCCGGAGTCGATATACTGGAGGGGGGTAGGATAAAGATCTCTCTAAACTATTGCTGGCTCAGAATATTCTCAATAGGTAGAGGGAAGAGCGGGATCTGTAGCACGTTTGAAGAATACATATCTAGGAAGAGGGGGAGGGCTAGAATATTATGCCTAGGAGGAGGTGGTGGCAGGATAATAAATACGGTTATTATAGGCGAAAACCCACCATGCACAACGATAAGGGGGATTATTAAAGGAGATGAAGTAAAGGCATATATTAGATCAATTGGTAGCGATATACCAATACTAACACCATACCTAGTATTAGAGACACGTATGAATACAAGTATTCCGAGGAAGAGATTTGAAGAACAAGGCGTACCTCTAAACTCCCTCCTAGAAACATATAATACGTTAGAAGATATACGCTCTATAGACTATTCTCTACACCCAATACTACTGGGTTCAATAACATCATTCTACTATGCTATAGGTGTGAAGCCAGAGTATGGGCTTAGATCGGAGGTTAAAGGCTTTGCATTATATACCAAGTTTAGGAGGATAATAGTCTATGGACAGCCTAGAATAGTAACACCGATCGAGATTATGTATGGAGACGTATCACCAATAAATAGAGAACTCATAGATCTAGTGGGATTAACTGGAGGAGAGATAGATCCGTTCGCTATATGCGAGATAAGCTCAGCTATAAGCTTAGTATCATATATAGGTATACTAGTAGAGATCGCCAGATCCCTCTCTAAGCAATCTCTCTAAAACACTATACTCTACAAGACCAATATCTTCAACACCCTCACCCAATACTATATTATCCCATGGAAGCTCCTCCCCAAATCTATAACCCCTAAATATATATGAGGTATCAAATCCATGTCTATCTAGAACCCTCCTCCAAGCACCAAGACTACCGCCTTCAATACCCCATTCGACGAGTATATCCGATAACCTATGATCACCTAACGCTATAGATGCCTGTATCCACGCCCAGTTGACATATAGTGGTCTAGTATCAACTATTCCCGGTAACTCTCTTCTATATCTGTTAATAATACTCCTAGCTCTATTCAGCTCTATCATGCCTATCCATTGGAAGGGTGTTTTTGGTTTAGGTATTAAAGGGTTTATGGTTACAGCTATCCTACGATTATATTGTCTAGCATGTTTTGCCAAGCTCTTTAGAACATTTATATTACGATCAATGTCTTCTAACCCCTCACCCTTAAACCCGGAGATCATATATATTTTCAGGTTAAAACCCCATTCAATAATTCTTTTAAGCTTAGACATAATCATATCTAGATCAAAATATTTACCGATAATCCTCTGTGGGAAATAGCTGAGGGATTCCGGTGCAACCGTTAAAGTCTTCTGACCCCCACCCTCTATAAGGTGTAGGGTATCATCATCTACAACCTCAAGCCTTAGAGATGGTACTGAAAAACTGATGCCGTTATCAACCATGTATTCCAATAGTTTCTTCTCATGTTTCGAGAATAGAAATATCAATGAAAAGAATACTACTCTTTCATAGTTATTAATTCTTAATCCCTCATCGATAAGCTTCTTCAACCTACCATAACTCCTAACCCTATACGGTTTAAACAGCCTACCCTCTATACAGAATCTACACCAGAATCTGCATCCTCGGGAGGTTTCTAACAAGAAACCTCTACCATAGACTGGTTCCCGATTGGGATGCTGGAACTGTCTTATCGGGTAATATGCTCCATCTAAATCCTCTACATATGATCTATAGATCTTCCCATCGGAATAGCCGGGAACATATATGTCCTTGAAACGTGATAGTTCTTCGAGGAACCCTTCTCTATCATCATAGTGTTGTATCCATAGATCGATTATACGGGGTATCGTATTCTCAGCCTCACCAATTATGAATGCATCAATAATACCACTATATGGATGGGGATTAGCTATTACAGCTGGACCACCGGCTAAAACTATCTGATCACGCCTTCCTCTACGGGGGTCTATTCCGGAATAGTATAGTGCTCTAACGATACCGGAAATATTTGGTTCGTAGTGAAGACTAGTTATGATCAAGCCGTAATCCCTTAATGGACTACCAGTCTCGAGACTTCTAAGCTCCTCCTCAGCGCCGTATAGTTTATTCAGGTGAAACCTCTCAAGATAAACCTCAGGGAACTCTTCGTTAACATAGAAGTAGATCAGGTGTGAGATTAGACTGCTAGCCATAACCTCATAGAGCGAGGGATAGAGGAAGGCTACCCTCACAGTCCCTCTACGTAGCTTCTTATAGATAATGTTAAACTCCATAACTACATAACCCTAGATAATCTATCCGGACGATATCTTTATGAATTGAAAGGAATATATTTTTCCACGGTGGCATTTATGGATAAGTATGAAAAATTTATTAGTAGGACTGCTAAGGAGATCAGAGCATCGGAGATCCGTGAAATCCTCGCAATAATTCGAGCTCGTAAGGATGTTATAAGCCTCGCCGGTGGAATACCGGATCCACAGACATTTCCGAGGGAAGAATTGGCTGAAATTGCTAAACATGTAATTGTTGATCTGGGAGATACAGCTCTACAGTATAGTGAGACTAAGGGTATACTAGAAGTTAGGGAGATGATCTCTCACTTCCTATTCGAATATAGAGGAATTAGTGTCGATGCGGAAAATATCCTGGTAACAACGGGTAGCCAACAAGCACTAGACCTAATCTCGAGGACACTTATCGATCCAGGAGATGTGGTGATTACTGAAAACCCATCATATCTAGCAGCTATAGGAGCATTCAGGGTCAGGGGGGCTAGACTAGTAGGTATAAAGATCGATAAACATGGTATGGATACCTACCAGTTGGAGGAGACCGTTAAGAAACTGGTTGCAGAGGGTGAAAGGATAAAATTCATATATACTATACCGGTTGGACATAACCCCGCTGGAACAACTATGCCAACTGATCGTAAGAAGCATCTGATAGAGATCGCTAACAGGTATGATCTATTGGTTATCGAAGACGACCCCTACAGCTACTTCGTATACGATGAAACTGCGGATGTATCACCGTTGAAAGCATATGATAGCGAGGATCGAGTATTATATCTAAGCACTGTAAGTAAGATCCTAGCACCGGGTTTAAGGATCGGATGGATAGCATCACCTAGAGAACTTACACGTAGACTTGAACTGGTAAAACAATACATGGATCTACATAGTCCAACCCTAAACCAGTTCATCGTAGCATATGCTATTAGGAGTGGATTGGTTAAGGAGCATGCACATAAACTAGCACCATTCTATAGGAAGAAGCGTGATGCAATGCTTAAAGCAATTAAGGAATACTTCCCGGACAACGTATGGTATACAGAACCAATAGGAGGATTCTTCGTATTCGTATATGTGTTAAAGGAGGGCTTCGACACAGGCAAACTATTACCCACGGCTATAAATAAATACAAGGTAGCATACGTTCCCGGTCAAGGATTCCATACCAACGGATCCGGAGCTAATAGTATGAGGTTAAGCTTCAGCTACCCCCCACCGGAGATTATAGAGGAGGGTATTAGAAGGATAGCAGATATGATTAGGAATGAAGGCTAGACTAGGGATATTATATATCCTAATCCTCTAGGGGGTATGAGGTTTATTATTTTTTCGAAGGAGAAATCCCTCAGCCGAACAATTTTAACAAACCTATATATTCTGTCAAGCACTATATTAGATCCCTTAACTTCAACCCCCCTATTCAGAACTGTGTGATCGAGAGCCTTTATCCTAACCTCTCTATTAGTTCCCAAATATATGAACCCATGGAAATAATAAGGGTTCACCAATATGTTGTAGACCCTGATATTCTCTAGTATCGAGGTGATCACGCTCTGATAGGGTGTTGAAACTATTAATGAGTTGTATCTAGGGTTTAGATCGCTTGGATTCTTAGCTGTTTTAACACCGATCCTCCTAGCCACTATAGCGTTCTCCCTACAATACATATCATAGGATAAACCCCTAGATTCAGCCAGTAAACTGGTTATTATACCGACGATATCGCATCCAATTATGGCTATATTATCTTCAGCTTCATCTATCAATTTATATGCTAGATCTATTAATGGATTTAAAGCATCATAGGGTTTAGCCCTAGATGTGAAGCTATGTATATAGTCTTCGAAGACATATGTATAGCTGGATAATAAGCCGTCTATATCCCTCGATAAAACCCCTCTCCCACCTATCGGTGAGATCACTGCAATCCTACCTGCATAATCGCTTCTAGCGCCGGGAGAGGACTCTATGATCCTTACAACACCTGCTTCACCTATAACCACTGGGGGGTTGAACGGTGTAATTCCTCTGATAACATGTCTAGTTATAGATCCTATGTATACATGTAATGGTTTGACAAGGTAGCTTCTAGGAGGGATTACAGCATATCTAGACTCGACGACTTTAACCTCTCCATCAAATATGATCTTCCTAACCAGCATACCACTCTACACCAGTATAGTATTTATGGTAAAAGTAATTTATCCGGTATCCTTACATTATCTATCTCTGGGTGTAAAATAATTGTCTATAGAATACCTACCCGTACACTGGCTTAGTAAGGATGCTAGGAGAAAGATCATACAATTTATGCTAACAACTAGAAGCGTTAAACAACTGGCCAGAGAGCTTGGAGTATCGACTACAGCTGTCCGTAAATATATTAATGGTTCAACCCATCCGAGCGATGAGACAATGATCAGAATATTCGAGATCCTAGCACCCTATGAGAGGGATAGGATATACAAGATAATGATTGATGACTTGGTAGAGGCGTTGAACCAGTTAATAAGGAATATTGATGATAAATCGTTGAAGGAGTATATTCATCTAAGGCTTAAAAGGGTGATCAGAGGGGTTGAGTGAAGAGGAGAGGATGCCCTTCTTCGCCGATGGATCCATAATAGGAGATTATAAGCCGTTATTCATATATTGGAGGATTTTAAGGGAGAAGGGGAGGAACGATCTACTAGATAAAGCCTTCCTAAAGAGGGAGGATTTCGAACTAGTTAATAGACTAGTCGAGGAGAGGGGGAGGATAAGTCTTAGAGAATTGATAGATGAGTTGACTGAGAGATTCATGGATAGGGTTGATCCTGATATAGCTATGAAGGCTTTCACAGAGGTTTATGGTGTGAGTATTGATAGAGAGTATGCTCGGAGGAGGATAGCCTATATACTCGCCGGCTGGCTCATAGAGGCTTCGAAGAATACAGGTATACTTAAAATATCTAAATAGGTGATCCGGTGTATACTACTATACTCCCTCTATACTCCTCTATCCTTAAAGCATCAATACCGCTACAAACTATATCGCATAACCCCCCGCCGATATCCGGTTTGTCCCCTATACATATGATTGAATGTACTCCACAAATCCTAATATCTAGCTTACCCAGTATTGAGTAGATTTTATCCACATCGATATTGTCACCTATTATAAATACTATGAGGTTTCTAAAACAACTATTAGGTGTAGACAACAATGCTCACCCTAGACGATATATCAGTAATACTCGATAGAATATTAAAGATGTTGAGAAGGAGGTATGGAGAATCATATGTTGAGGGGATAAAGGTTAGAAGAAGCAGGTATGAAATATATATGAGTATAGGGGGAGCACCGGGTAAGGTTGTTATCAATATAAATAATTTAAAGATTAGAGTATATACTGGTCTAAAAGGGCAGGAAATAGCTATTAAGAGAATGTTTTCGAGAGAGATAGAAAGGTATTTGAGGATGAAGAAATGAGTGAGAGGAAACCGTATAAGAGGAGGATCCAGCTAGCTATAAATCTTTTAAGCGAGATGATTAAGAGGGGAGAATTAATAGATCGGAGTAAAGCCGTCGAGTTACTGAGGAAAACATATGAAAGATATAAGTTG
>JALVIT010000205.1 GCA_027028545.1 Desulfurococcales archaeon | reverse complement strand
TGGCAGCCTCCCGGTAATCTCTGAGACCGGTTAGGTTTCCAACCTCATGCCTATTAGCAAAAACTATATCGACGTATCTTAGGAATTCTCTAAAATATTCTAAGCCCTTCAATGATAGCCTTCTACCGGGATCCCATGAAACCCTTAAACCATGCCTACGTGCTAGCATAGCTACTTTAATAGATGTATCAACCCTTAAACTAGCTATATGTAGTATCCTACCCCTACTAATGATTCCCTCATCGATATCTCTAGGCTCCAGCTCCTCGGCAGCACCCTTAAACCCATACATCTTCAACCTACCCTTACCATCAATAACTACAACTGTGAACCCGGTCTCACCGAAGCAAACCCTCACACCGGATACATCAACCCTCTCCTTCATCAATTCATCAATAACTAATCTACCGAAGCCGTCGAGACCGATCTTGAAGATCGCGGCAGCCCTCCCACCCAGACGGGAGACATCAATAGCAACATTAGCTGCAGAACCACCAACACCACGGGTCTGCCTAATAATACTAGCCTCCTCATCCGGTCCAGGGAAGCGATCAACTATAAAACGGATATCAACCAGACCATGACCAACAGTTACTATATCTAAACCGGTCAATTTGATCCCTCCATACTAATAGGTAGTATTAAGAATTATATAATATATTAATGTGTTTTTACTAATGGAGATTTAGGCTTCAGATAATACTCTTACTACATTTTTCTATAAATGCCGATAGATCCGGGTTCTCTAGTTTTTCGACTCTATCGCCAATATGTCTATGGTGAGGAAATGTAGATATCTCTGGGTGATGCGGTCTGTTATCCCACCATTCCACGTGATTACTTATCCTCATATAGTATCCGTAGACCACCGACTTCTCCCAGCTTAACATATTCTCGAATCTCGATAATAGCATTCTTTTTAGGAATTTTTACTCTTAGATCAAGATATTCACTGCTATTATAAATTTCATGTCTTGGTACTTCAATTGATGGGTTAAACTTTCCAAGAAATCTATGTATCAACGATAAAACGATGCTGAATCTAGAATGCGGTTTGGGATTCATTGATTATTTATCCTCAAAGCTTTAACTCTTCTAGAATCTCCATCCTTTTTGTATTAATTTTTTTTGTCTCTTCTCAATTAAGTATCTATATTCAACCCATAACAAGTCCAGCTCCGGATAATCCATATCTCTAGATTTAAAGATTTTATCTAATTCCTCTATCGAGTTTACACCTAGTTTAATACACATATTTAATAGTCTTGAATCTATTCTAGACAACTCTAGGTCGATATCTTCGAGTAATCTCTGTAATCCCTCAATTATTAGATCCTTACGCTTCTTCTTAAACGTCATTGTGGACATAGAAATCCTCCAATTTATTATTATCAGACTTCCATATAATAATACTAACGCCCAGATAATCATTACTTCTATAGTACTAACGTCTTCGGTAAGAAATTTAGGGATTTTAGAGAGATAATTTTATTGTGGTGTTACCAGTATGGTTAAGACTATTAAGTGTCCATATTGTGGTTATGAGGGTCCTCCAAGTGACTTCATATTTATGTATGAATCTGTCCTATATGTTGCCGATCACGAGGTTTTACCTGAGGAGCGTGAAAGGCCTCCACTAGTTATATGTCCGCGTTGTAGGAGGGGTTTCTTCCTAGAATCCCCCTATAAGAAGGTTGTTGAGAAAAGTGGTGGTGAAAAATAACTACTTTTTCAGGTATTTCTCATAGGCTTCCTCCGGTTCTAGATCCTCATGTACTACAGCCATTATCGCCTTAAGCATAGATCCAGGATCTGGATGTTGAAAGACATTTCTACCGACAACAACCCCTCTACCACCAGCCTCTATAACGTTTCTAACGTCTCTTAGAAAATCTACTTCATGCTCCCTACGAGGACCCCCACTCATCAATACTGGCACTCCGCTAGCTGCAGCCACAACCCTCTTAAATGATTCTCTATCACCGGTATAGTATGTCTTGATCAGGTCGGCTCCGGATTCTGCAGCCGCCCTAGCTCCATACCTAACGATCTCTACATCGTAGCGGTTAGTTATAGCCGGACCCCTCGGATATGCTAGTTGTAAACATGGCAGCCCATACATCTCTGCAGCGTTTCGTATAGCAAACCATCTCTCAAGGTTTTCATCCTCATACTGACTACCCCAATAAACAGTTGCAGCTACAGCATCAGCTCCAAGTGCTACAGCCTCCTCAACATATCCGAAGACCGATTGCCTATATCTTTCATCTTTAGGCCTTAGATTAGTCTTCGATGTAACCTTAACTATAAGCCCCACTCTATTACCCCATATATCCCATGTAAGCCTAGCAATTCCCGGAAGCATCATTATGGCGTCAACACCTGCATCTACAACTCTTCTAAGGATCACTCGTGGATTAACCCTATCCTCCGGAAAATCCCTAGGGCCATGCTCAACTCCATGATCAAAGGCAAATACCACCGCTCTACCATCGCCTTTCAATATACGGGATAATCTAATCCTCTTACCCACATAGCTATAGGTTGGTAGATTTGACATATTGATCGCCTATATACGTTTCAATTATAGATATCTAGCGTTTAGAGTATAAATGCTTAGACTATACAGAAATGCGATCGATACTTTAATCCCAGATCTGTGTATGTTTGATGCCATATATTTAATAGTGAGGGCTAACATGATTTGTCTATACTAGTAAAGAGGCTAAAGTACATGATTGGTAAAATAATTGGAGCACTCCTAGTAATAGGATTAATATTCTTCGGAGCCATATGGCTTCTAACCGGTGAATCACCCCTAGACCTAGCAAAGGATCTATCGGGTGGTAGTAGTGATGGAATAACATCAGATAATGCTAGGGATATACTATACGAATACAACATACATCTCGGAGAACCATACAATGAAGACCACATATTCGACGTAAAACTACATGTATTAAAGAGAACCACAGACTCGCTATGCTATAATTACCAGATCATAAAGATCGTTAAAGGCGGGAGGGACTTTGCCGAAGGGTTTATGAATAGCTACGAAGGTGTATCGGAGAACGAGCCAGTATGTGTTGATATGAACACTGAGAACCCTAATCCAAAATATCACTTCACAGACTCCGGAACAACTATGAGCAATATGCATTCGGAGAATGGTGTATCCACCAAGTATAAGTATGTTGATGGAATCCTTAGGAGTTTGAAGATGAACTATAAAGTATATCTCAACAATACAAGCGTACCAGTAGATCTTAGTGTTAAATATCTTGGTGCTGAAAACACGGAGTCGAAGACTTCAGCTACGACAAGCGGTAATAACGGCATGGGCGGAGCACATGAGACGAGTAGCGTTAGAAGACTTAGCTCCAAGAATGTTAAAACCCTATTATACAGGTTTACATGGAACATAACACAGATCGATATAGTAACGAATAAGACCAATGGAACATTAAGACTGGATTATAATGTATTAGTTGAAATAGTTAATAGGAGTAATAGTGGAGTATGTCTAAAATACAAGATCGAGGACATATTCGAGGGAGACTACGATACGATCAGAGCCGATATGTATCAGGTATTCGCCGGATACGATGAGGGGGAGGTTAGATGTGTAGGGCTATATGGTGAAAGCCCAGAACAAATACCATATTACCTCCTAAACCCCCAGTTAAACGGCTCTAGAATATTTAATGGTGAAGGGATCAACGGTGTGGTAAATATTGAGAATGGTGTGGTTACCAGTCTAGAATTGACACTGATAAATCAGCTTATAGACGATCAAGGAAATATCATTGCCACTCTCCCAATAAACATATCAGCAACACTAACAAATTACACGACTGGTTAATAATTTCATAATATATAAAAGTATAAAATAATAAAATTAATAATAGAATTTTTGTTTTTCATGGTCTCCACTAATACATTGTTATATATTTTTTGAGTCTAGCTCTATATATTATTATATCCAGTATTATGATCACTATTAGTGCTATAGCTATTTTTAATAGATCCGGTATTAACTCGGTAAGCCCGATACTGTACACCATTATGTTCCTTAGGGTGTCCAGTGTCCATGTTACTGGGAAGTATTCTGCTAGTAGTTGCATCCATTGGGGCATCCATGATCTTGGGAACCATATTCCAGCTGTGAATGCTAGGAATAATCCTAGTGCTACACCAAGACTATCGGCTCCATGCTCGCTCTTCGCGAATAGTGATAGTATGATCCCTATTCCTAGGCTCATATAGGCTGCAACAAGCAATAGTATTGGTGTTAACCAGTGGGCTGGGTTTAATGGGTTAAACAATATGTGTGCTCCGACACCATAGATCCCAGTTATTAATAGTATGATCGATGATATTAATAATATGACGATATTGGAGAGTATGATCGATACAACGAGTATTGACGGCGTTACCGGTGATGCCAGTATTCTTCGTAGGGTTCCGGCAGCCTTCTCCCTATACATAGCTGCTGCCCCCTGGGAGAATCCACTATAGAGGAGCATCATACCTATGGCTCCAATGGTATACCATCCTAGTATGTTCGCCCGGTTAGCATATGCTTCGGGTTTAACCTCCTTATATGTAGCGTTTAGAGGCATGGCTATACCATACATGTATCTCCTGACATAATCTATAAGCTCCGAGCTAAGTGTTTGGTTGTATTGCCCCGTATAATTCATTGATTTCTCTAGATACATCATCGTTATCTCGGCTTTAACCACTCCAATCCTACGTGAGAATTCGTTGAGGAAGGCATTTATTACTGCATAGTTTATAGATGCCGAATGTATATCCCTAGCACCAATTAATACCGTTATATTCGCCGTCCCAAACGTTAGATTAATTGAGAAGTTCGCCGGTATTATTATCCCTAGATCAAGTCTTCCATGTTTGAGATCATCTACTAGCAATGTCTCATTATCATATTCCTTTACATCAAAGAGTTTCCCGCCCTTATATGTGGTGTTTGAAAGTATTTCTATAAAGTCCTTACTCGTAAAGTTCAAACCTGTAGTGTTAGTATCATGGTTTACTACTCCAACATCTAGACTGACCGGTGTTACCGAGCCCGGTGGGATGAATACGTATGCCACCATGAAGATCCAGATTAGGGGCCATGCTATGAGCCAGAATAGTGCTACTTTATCCGAGAAGACTATTTTCAGATCCCTCACAATGAAGGAGTATATTTGTCTAGCCTTCATATCTATTCAAGCCTCCTCCCAGTTAGTTTCAGGAATACATCCTCTAGGGTGGGTTTGACTAGTTTAAACTCTACCACACGGTATCCATGAGAGTATAATTCACCTATGAGCTCGGGAACGTATTTCTCGGGTTCACCTATATGTATCTTAACGATCCTTTCATTCACATAGTACTTATCCGAATACTTCTTCACAACACCTATGACCTCATTATTAATAGTGTTTTCAAATCTTAACTGTAAAACAGTTTTAGGCCCATACTTCTCCTTTAAGACAGATGGTTTATCTTCGACAATTATTTTCCCTCGGTCGATTATTGCTACACGATCGGATAACTGATCAGCCTCCTCCATATAATGTGTTGCTAATATTATCGTTTTAGACATCTTCTTTAGATCTAGTAGTAACTGCCAAACCTCCCTACGAACACCCGGATCCATTCCGGTGGTTGGTTCATCGAGTATGAGTATCTCCGGATCATGTAGGAGGGATATTATTAGAGCTAGCTTCTTCTTCATACCACCACTATACTTTCCAACCTTCATCCTAAGATCGTTTCTAGATAAACCTAGTTTTTCACCCATCTTACTAACTCTATCAATTATATCTCTACTCCTCAAACCATATAGCCTTCCGTAGAATAACGCGTTATCATAGCCGGATAGATTTCCTATAAGCCCCGGCTCCTGGGGGCAGTAGCCGATGATCATCCTAGTTGATGGATTACTAGGTTTGGAGTCCTTTATTAAAACCCTTCCCCCATCGGGCTCTATTATCCCCGTTATAATGCTTAACAATGTTGTTTTACCAGCACCATTGGGTCCTAATAGACTATATATTCCGGGATTTTCTATCCTCCACGAAACACTATCCAATACCCTTCTAGAGTCAAAGTACTTGACAACATCTTTAACTAGTAGTATTGCCAAGTTCTCCAACCTCCAATATTATTTGTAAGGATATATCAATTATTTATCAGTAGGGCATACTTTGTACTGCAGAATAGAATGTTGTGTATTAAGGAATATAAGTAACTAAATATTTCATTGTAGGATGAATTATAGTGGGGGTCTTGATGGGGGAGGATATTGTTAAGGAGTTGAGGGAGTTTAAGGAGGCGTTATTGAAGGTTAGAGGATCTATATTGAGGGCTTACTTCGTAATCTTAAGCTTTATATATCTCGGATGGGCTGTTTGGCTATCATTCATAATATTAATGATGATTATATGGAGAATATTCGAACTAGTGGAGACGTATTTCATGATCATACTGGTTGCATCCTTCATTATAGCATTAATAGTTAATAATAAAAGGCTTCCGGAAGTGATTAGGATCACTGCAGGTCTTAATGTTGGAGAGAATCCGCCTAGTATTAAGAAGGCTGAAAGACTAATGGGTTTATTCTGGCTATTAGGATTCATAATATACATTGTAATAATGGTGGTCACAGGGGCTTACGGTTTAAATCCATGCTTGATGTGCATAGCATTATCCCTCCTACTAGCTACTGGTAATCTCGGCGTATTTATCTCCCTAGAACGATATGCGGGGATCTCTGCTAGATACGCATACCTAATAATAGTATTATTCATGGTGGTGTTGATCGTTCCAGTGCTCTTTATTACCGGTAACATCGGTCTAGGCTGGCTATATACTGGGAGCATGTTAATCATCTCATATCTACTACTCGCAATATACTGCCTCATATCAGCTATAAGGTAATAATTATGGCTTCCCGATGATCAGGGTTGAGCGTAGAGGAGTTAAGGCAAATACTCGAACTACTTAAAGGTAGAGGGTTCAGTTCTTCAACTAGACTCGGTATTATGATCTATCTAATCGTTAGGAGGAAGGCATACTTTATGGATATGGTTGAAGACTTAAACATTACACCGGGTAATCTCTGGAGTCATTTAACAAGACTCCGAGATGAAGGCTATGTTGATATAAAATATGCTATAACTGATCGACCACGTAGATTGATAATATTAACCGATAAGGGGTTTAATGAAACGATCAAGTTGCTGAATAGCCTCGTAAAGATCCTTGGAAGAATCTAATAATAGCTCGGTTAAACTTATTACATCTCCGACTATAATATACTTATCATAGATAAACCGGTATCATGGTGTATCCTATGGCTAAGGTTAAGGTCGTGGTCGATAGACAAACATGCATAGGCTGTGGAGT
>JALVIT010000204.1 GCA_027028545.1 Desulfurococcales archaeon | reverse complement strand
AATACATTTATCATCATCGAAAAACAATTTATCACCACTAGTATAGAATGCATATGTTGGACAGTATTCAACGCATAACCCACATAGATCACATTTCCCATGGTCGATCAATATCTTAAACCTAATGGTTAGCACCCCATATATGAGGTATATGTGTTGCAGAGGATTAAAGCTGATATGCATATACACTCAACATATAGTGATGGGAGGTCTAGTCCCCGAGAGATCTTATTAACAGCCCTATATAGGGATCTAGGAGTAGTATCCATAACCGATCACAACACGTTTAAGGGAGCCTTAGCCGCTAGGAGGATTATGAGGGATCTCCCAGAATCACCCCTAGTAGTTATAGGTAATGAGGTTAGGACCGAATATGGAGACATACTAGTCTACTGTTATGAACCGGTAGATGTCCCGTATAGGCTTGACCTATTAATAGACTATGCACATGAGAACAACTGCCTAGTTGTCCCAGCCCACCCTTTCGATAGATTAAGGCTTGGAATAGGGGATGTAGTATTTGATTATAGGGATTGGGATGCATTAGAGATCTGGAACGCATCAGCCGATCCAAGGGCTAATAAGAGGGCGATAGAGGCTGCCAAACTCCTCGGATTACCGGGGTTGGCTAATAGCGATGCACATATACCGGAGTATATTGGTGCAGCCTACACGGTTATAGAGGTTGAAGATCTAAATGTTGAATCCGTCTTCAAAGCAATTAGGGATGGTAGAGTCTATCCACATAAGGGCTATCCATCATTCAAGGCTTTTTTTAAGAAGCTATCATGGAGTATTACGAGGAGACTATATGGTAGGAAAAAAACAGGTGAAAAAGAGGATCTAGACATTTATTAGAAGTCCCATCTACCACTCGTAAGATACATGTGTATATACTTGGCTGCATCCATACCACTCTTATAGGCTGGACCGATCAGTGACGGACCATGTTTAACGTCTCCAGCCGCAAACACCTTCTCCCTAGTAGTACGGTGTTTCTCATCACATTTAACCGCACCCCACGGTTCAACCTCTATCCCAGCACATCCATTCTCGAATGGTGGTGATGGCTTCTCACCAATAGCGACCAGAACATAGTCAACCTCGACCTCGAACTCCGATCCAGGTATTGGCTCGGGTTTCGGCCTCTTACCCTTCTCCACCTCCACAAGCCGGGTTTTCTGCAGAACAGCCTTCCTGACATGTCCCTCTCCGTCACCTATGAATCTCAAAGGTATTGTCTGCTCTAGGCTAACCAGTTTATCTCTATACTCCTTCTCGAGCCTATTCCACTCCCTCTCACCCATTGGTGCGTATCTCCTATTCCTACGGTATGATAAATAGACCTTCTCGATCTTTTCATTAATGAATCTTAGGGGGACCTCGACAGCATCTACAGCTGTCAATCCACCACCGATCACGAGTATTTTACCGCTTAGAGGCATCATCTCGGACGGATCCTTATATCCGTTATATACTAGGCTGAAGTCTACAAGCCATTCTAGAGCTGGATATACACCCTCAAGATCCTCTCCGGGTATCTTGAGCCTTCTAGACTTCCATGCACCGGTGGCTATTAGCACTGCATCATACTCCTTTATGAGATCTTCGAGGCATACAGTCTTCTTGATCCATTTTTTGAATATTTCTTTAACACCATCCTCTGGGGTGTTATTTTCACAGCATATAACCCTAGTACTCTTATAGAACACCACTCCAGCCTCCATAAGCTCCCTAACACCCTCACGAACACTCTTCTTAGGTAGATGATACTCCGGTATACCGAAGATCATTAAGCCTCCAGGCTCTGGAAACTGATCATACACGTGTACCTCGTGACCCCTACATCTAAGCCATCCTGCAGCGGCCAATCCAGCCGGTCCAGCACCTATTATAGCAACCCTTTTACCAGTTGATGGCTGAACTGTTTCGGGTTTACATCCGATTAGGAACTTCATGCATGCTCCACCCCCAGCATTTCCAATCTATATCTACCGCTGGGTATGATATATACTGGTATATAGAATAAATATTTCTCGTTAAACCCTTCTAGGAGTATAGTGGTATATGAAATACTTTATAGAGAGGGGAGTCTACTTCTCTACTATGTAGATCCTATCACCGATCTCTACCGCATCCCCGGGTATATCCTCTATCCCCGTGTAGAATTTATAACTTGATACATGGTGCAGATCGATGATTTCACCCAGTAAGCCCTCAGCTTCTATAGGTATTAATAGTTTACCGGGCAATGGATCCTTAAACCTTATACCCCTATTCTTCTTATACGTCCATATCGCTGAATTTATCCTCCTCAACAACTCCACCAATTTATCACTCCTCTCCAACCATTCGGCTTCGGGCTCCGGAAATCTAGACTTGTGGACACTAACCCCATATAGTCTACGATATAATGCATCGGTTACGAAGGGCATTATAGGTGCTAATGCTCTAAGGATCCTATCTAGTATATAGTGTAGTGTATACCATGCAGCCTTTTGCTCCTCAACACTATACTTCCCATCCCTATTATATGCTCTAGACTTAACTGCTTCAAGATAGTTTGATGCGAAATAGTTCCATGTAAACTGGTATAGCATCGTAGCAGGCTCATATACGTCTAGTCCATCATATGCTTCATCGATAATCTTCAACAACTTATTCATATAAGCTATAATCGCTTCATCCAATGGTCTAAGCCTAACCTCACCCCTCCCGGGTTTTGGAAACATTGATATGAACCTGGCAATATTCCATAGCTTCGTAGCGAATAATAGCCCCGTTCTAACCAGTTGCTCCGAGTATCGATAGTCGTAGCCCAGTTTCGCCGAGGCTGCAGCCCAGTATCTGAAGGCATCAGCACCGTATTTCTCAAGTATTGGCTCCGGATCGATAATGTTGCCGGTCGATTTATGCATAGCTCTACCATATGGGTCGAGACCCATACCGGTTATACGTACACGTTTAAAGGCTGGCTTACCCGTTAACTGATAAACCCTTAATAGGCTATAGTATAGCCATGTACGTATAATATCCTGACCCTGAGGCCTCAACGTGTATTTAAAGGCTTTATTGAATAGTTTCTCATCCCTCATATATCCTGTAACATATAACACGGTTATACTGCTGTCAAACCATGTATCAAATACCTTCTTCTCACCCTCGAGATACTCCCTTGGAGCACCGCATCGGGGGCATTTATCCCATGGTGGTTCATCCCTCCAAGGCCTATAGTATCTGCCCGGCTCCGGTACTAGGACTGCACCACACCTCTTACATCTCCATAGGGGTACCTCTGTAGCATAGTATCGATCCCTGCTAATAGGCCAGTCCGATGATACACTATCGATCCAGTCTAGGAGCTTCCTACGATGCATCTCAGGTCTAAAATCTATACTCTCAGCGATCTCCCTGATCTTATCCTTGAATTCAAGCTGTTTAAGGAACCATTCACGGGTCGTTATTATCTGTATAGGTGTCTTACACCTCCAACATACTGGGACGCTGTGTTTAATCTTCTTCTTATCTACTAGAAGCCCCCTCTCCTCCAGATATTTAGCCATACGATCCCTGGCTTCATCGACGCTTAAACCCTTGAGGAAACCTGTGTTTTCAAGCATCCTACCATCCTTACCGATGATGATCTCCGGCTGAAGCCCCAGATCCCTAAACATCTTAACATCCGTCTGATCCCCGAAGCTGCAAACCATTACAAGACCTGTTCCAAACTCCGGGTTAACCTCTGGATACGTAGTTATGATCATCTCATGACCGTATACGGGGTTTATAGCGTGTAGACCCTTAAGCCTCTTATACCTATCATCATCCGGGTGGAATACTAGTGCTTTACATGCTTTAAGCATCTCGGGCCTAGTTGTTGCAACTATAACATCCTCTCCAGTCTCCTTAACCTTGAACTTTATATAGTATAGATAACCAGTCTCCTCCCTATGCTCGAGCTCTGCATCTGCTAGTGTAGTCCTACATCTAGGACACCAGTTTACCGGTCTCTCAGCCTCATAGATCAAGCCTTTCCTGAATAATTCTATGAATGTGGCCTGTGTGATCCTCCTATACCTCGGACTATCCGTTCCATCCCTCCAGTAGTCGAAGGAGCATCCAAGCCTCCTCCAAACCCTAACGATCTCCGATTCAGCCCTGTCTAGGAATTCACGGCATTTCTCTAGGAACTCCTCACGACCTTTAGGCGTCTTAGCCATTTCGTGTGGGTTTATCCCATATTTCTTCTCAACCTGAACCTCCACCGGTAAACCGTTTCGATCGGCGTAGAAGGGTATTAGCACGTTGTATCCCTTCATCCTATAATATCTAGCGATCATATCGATCTGAACATAGTGTGCTGCACCCCCCACATGCCATTTACCACTGGCATATGGCGGCGGAGTATCTATGGCTATGATCGGCCTTGGATCATCTTCTCTGAACACGAATTTATGCAGACCCTCCCTCTCCCACTCCTCGTACAGCTTCATCTCATACTCTATATTCCAACGCTTCTCCTCGATCCTCGGCTTAAACATCAAAACACTCCACCACGATCATACTCTATTTAATAACAGGTTCAACTCCTTAAACAGATTGATATAGGATGGTGGATAAATATATTTCTAATCGGGATAACTACACCTCTATGGCTGAAAACTATGGTTGAAGAATATATTCGTGAACTTGTCCAGCTTGGAATAAGATCCGGTGATCCGAGGCATATCCTACCACAGTATCTAAGGTTGATCGATAACTGTGTATATTTTGGAATGGATAAATTCTGTCTGGATAAGGGTAGGGTATACGTGGTTGGTGCTGGTAAAGCCTCTGGATCAATGGCTGTAGCCTTGGAGGATATTATGGGTGACTTGATCGAGGAGGGGGTTGTAAGCATACCATCCTACATGATGGATCAGTATAAGACTAGACGTATAGAATTGATCGGTGCAGGACACCCAGTCCCGGATGAGAATAGTATCCGTGCAGCTGAGAAGATGATGGATATAGCCGGTAAGGCTGATGAGAACGATTTATTAATAGCATTGATCAGTGGTGGGGGTTCAGCACTCATGGAGAAACCACTAGAACCGATAACGCTTGAGGAGCTTAGATATACTACGAAGCTATTATTGAATAGTGGCGCCGATATTCGAGAGATAAATATTGTAAGGAAACACCTATCAATGGTTAAAGGTGGTAGACTGGTTGAGAAAACAAGGGCTGGCAGAGTATATGGCATACTGATAAGCGATGTACCCGGAGACTATCCAGAATACATAGCATCCGGGCCAACAGTACCCGATCCATCAACGTATAGGGATGCTGTATCGATCCTTAAGAGGTATAAGCTATGGGATAAAATACCGGGATCGGTTAGAAGGGTTCTAGAGGAGGGGTTAAGGGGAGGGATACCGGAGACACCTAAACCCGGTGATCCGGTATTTAACCGCGTCGTGAACAAGATTATAGCATCGAATCTAATGGCTCTAGAGAAACTAGGGGAGAAGCTCCGAAGGGATGGATACAAGGTACTGATACTTACGAGTAGGATCGAGGGGGAGAGTAGGGAGGTTGGTAAAGCACTAGCATCAATAGCTCTGGAGGCTCAGGATAAGGGTTATCCCGCAAACCCACCCCTAGCAATACTTGTTGGTGGTGAGACAACTGTAACTGTTAGGAAGAGTGGCGGTAGGGGTGGGAGGTGCCAAGAGCTAGTATTATCCCTCCTAGCATCGATCAGGGATCGTGAGGGGATAGTTGCTTTAAGCTATGATACGGACGGTATTGATGGTTTAAGCGATGTAGCCGGGGCCTATGTAGACCATAATATATGGTTGAGGATGATCGATGCCGGGGACAACCCGTATAGGTATCTAGATGAGAATAACAGCTATGAATTCTTCAAAAGATATGGTGGACACATATTCACTGGTCCAACGGGCACAAATATAAATACTATAACGATAATATTAGTGAATCCCCGGGCTCTAAGATCCCTCCCCAAGGATCCTTTCGCGATCCCTCGGATAGGTCCTAAGCATGGCTATCCATATCAATATACATAGGATCCATAGGGATACTATGGATATAGCCGAGTATAGTAGTGAATCCCTCTCAGACATACCTCCACCCATGAGATAACCAACTATTAATGGATATACGAAGGGTCCTATAGCCCAGCCACTAGTATTCAATATATTATAGATTGCGAAGACCGTTCCACGATACTCTGGTTTAACCACATCGCTTAAGACAGAACTTATATTGGGGTATGCGAAAGTTGTAAACATCATACCGGCTATAGCTAGTATAGCTGGTGGTAGTAGGTTTAGAAAGGTCTCCTCACCATATGGGTAGGGGTAGGCTAGCATAGATACCATAGCTATGTATCCGATGATTATGCCTATGATTGAGATCTTCGGCCTAGCCCTTAGATCACCCCTCTTAACTCTCCTATCACTCAAAACCCCTCCCAATACATGTCCGACAGCTATGGATATTACGGCTAGGGATACGATCAGTGATGCCGAGGGCTTAGATATACCCCAACGGGTCATCAAGTAATCTACGGCGAATAGGCTCAACATACCCCATGGCATTGTCCATGGTATGATCATGACTAGCACTAGTAGGACTGTAGGGGTCTTCAAATACTTCACGACAAAGGACAGCTTATACTTACCGGCACTGATCTTCTCTGCAAATCCTATCGTAACACCCCTAGAGGCTAAGAATAATGGTATCGCAAACAATAATACTAGGACTCCCGTCGATAGATAGGCGATCCTCCAATGAAACAATACACCAGCGATAACAAGTCCAATAGCCATACCAAGCACACTTGAAGCATAATAGACAGCATAACCCATACCACGCTTTTCCGGTGGGGCTACATCTGCTACAAAGGCATAGATCACAGGGCTTATACCAGTCATAGCTATTCCGAAGAGTGTCATAAAGCCTAGCAACTGATAATAGTTTAGAGAAACACTTGTACCAAGTAATCCAATACCCATTAGTAATCCAAGTATTAAGAGTATCCTCCTCCTACCATAGCGATCGGCTAGTATACCCCATATGAAGGATAACGCTATACCTATTATCTGTGGAATGGTTCTAAGGAGTCCGGCATAGAACCTCCACGTCTCCTCGGTACCGGGGATCAAGCCCTCTAAGTGGAGGGTATCTATGATTGCAGCCAACATATAGAATCCGGCGAAGTAGAAGAGGACAAGTAGTCCCAGTAGTCCGAGGATCAAACCTGTACGGGGTCTAGACCCTTCATCCATAGCTTATATCCTCCCCCTATATGTTTTTGTCTAGGAATGAGACCATTTTCTCCTCATACTCTCTAGGATAATCCTTAACAGCATCGACATGGCCTGTATCAACGATCCATAGCTCTACATTCCTATTATGATGTTTCAGCGTTGTATAGAAGCCTTTAACCTCGTCTAGAGATACTAGGTCATCCCTCTTACCAGCTATTATTAGCACCGGCTGCTTAATCTTATCAGCGTATTTCATAATCCTTAGATCATCTGTTTTGATACCAGCCTTACCCTCGGCAAAGCGCACAATCAACGGATAGACTGCTAATAGTATAGTCCTCATAAAACCCTTCAACCTCATAATCCATCTACGACCACTAGATACGATATCTATATATGGTGAATCAGCTACAACGGCCTTAACCCTTTCATCACGGGCTGAAACCATTAATGCTACAGCACCACCCATAGAGTACCCTATTAATCCAAGCCTTCCAACAAGCCCTGGTTTATTCTCCTCGATCCAATCAATAACTCTAACTACATCATCAACCTCTCTGAAGCCTAGGGTTGTTAATTCTCCATCACTATCTCCATGAGCTCTAAAATCGAATGCAACCACGTTGAAACCGTTACGGGCTAGGATCTCTATTACAGGCTTCATATATCCCTCATCGTATTTACTAGAAGTGTATCCGTGGAGAACCATTACCGTTCTATCTCCACCACCGTATATGATCCATCCACGCAGCTTCAAGCCATCCTTTGTCTCAACGACTAGATCATCATATTTAAATCCTAGATCACTGGGCTTCCACCCACCCCTTCTACGCGGTGGTTTTAGGAGTTTTGAAGCCGCCGCATATGCTAGACCGATCATTGATAGAGCTACTAGTAGTATGATCGATAGGATAACTATTATTAATAGCGTATATATGTCCAAGATACCACCAAGATAATAATCTATCCAGTATGGGAAATAAAGATATTATTCCCCACTACATGGATCCCTCCATGGATCTACCGGTCTCCTACAGCCTATGACCTCCCAAGATCTGTAGAATATCTCCTCGATAAGATCATATCCTGGATCGATGCTCAATACCCATCTAACATTAACGGTCTCATATCTATCACCAGCCTTGACACCAGTTATAACTACTCTCTCCACACCATCGATCCCAACACGATCAATAGGGTATTCATGGTAGAGTAGACAATACTTATCATCCATAACACACTCCCTATAGCTAGGCTCAAAGGGAAAACCCCTTCGATAAACATCAATGCTCAACAAGTATTTACCATTAGACCTTATCTTTAAGACTCGATAATAGTCTAGAAACCAATACTCTGATAAAACCTTATAGACCCCTTCCAAAAAGGATCCCTCCATAAAGGGTGTGATGACTAGTTTTAAACTATATCTAGGAGATTGGTTTATATACTAATCCCAGTTCATCAGCTATCCTATAAGCCTCTCTAATCTCCCTATATCTCGGCCTCCTAGCGATCTCCTTAAACCTCTCCGGATACTTAACCACTAGGTGTTCCGGCCTATACTGATCCATAATATTTACCAGTGCTTTAGGCGTGTTCTCAGCTATCCACTCCAGCACCCTACGTGTGCAGCACTCAACGTGTCCGGGTAGTACTAGGTGTCTTATGATCATGTCTCCATTCTTATAGGCTATCCTTAGGTTCCTCGTAACAACCTCCCAGTAGTTTCTTATCTTTGAGTATCTCCATGCGCACTCGTTATTCCCGTATTTGAAGTCTGGAAGCCATATATCTATCACGTCCTTAAGGATCTTTAAGGCTTCAACTGTCATATACATGTTGCTATTCCATAGCTGTGGAACATTAACATCTAAATACTTGAAGCTCTCAATTATAAATGGTATATTGGGTGTGGGCTCACCACCAACATGGTTTATATTCCTAGCACCACTAAGCCTCAGACCACGCTGAATCTCTGCCAACTCCCTCGGCGACACCCTCTCCCCACCCCTAGCATTCGTCTGACTTAGATCGAAGTTTTGGCAAAAAACACAGCGGAAGTTGCATCCTCCATAGAATATTGTTCCACTTGGAACTAGTGGTCCCTCCTCTCCTAGGTGGTGGAAGTAGCTGTGGACTATTGCTTCTTTATCAACCATACATATACCCCATCTACCGGATAGTCTATGTGCTCTGCATCTCCATTCGCATATTCTGCATGGATCCATTAGTTTATATGCTAGCTTTATCTTAACGTCTAGGAAGCTGTATTTTGGTACATGTAGCTCTTCTATGGCTAAACTATCCTCTCTAATCCTCCTCCAGGTCTTCATAAATTCTTCTTCAAGCCTCCCATGTATCTTCCACAGCTCCTCCTCGGATTCCATTGTGTAGGGGTTTTCCGGCGACTCGATCCTCCTAGCTATTAGGAATTTTGCGGGCTTCTCATTATTCATAACCCGGTAGTACCAGTCCAGTCTTTCACGAACCTCTCTAATACTCCAAACCGTGTATGCATCCGGTCTAATAAGGTAGACCTCTACTGGCTCTACCTCTCTCCTCCACCACATACCTCTTCACCGCATACTCCATAAGGTCTATACCGAACTTCTTCAACTCCATGTAGAGACGGGTTATGGGTAGTCCGACCACATTATAAAAGTCTCCAACGATCGCTTCAACGAGCAACCTACCCAAACCCTGTATAGCATATGCACCAGCCTTACCCAGTGGTTCTAGACTGGCTAGATATAGTTTCAACTCATCACGTGTATAGTTCCTCATCTTAACCCTAGTCTCCTCGGTGAATACCGTATATGATAATTTATCTTTATCAACTATGCATACACCAGTTATAACGCTATGCCATCCACCCTTAAGCTTTAACAGGATCTCTTCAGCCTCTAAGAGGGTCTTCGGCTTACCGATCACACCTAGATAGGGGCTGTAGATTATGGTATCTGCAGCTATTATAACCGAGTTCCTAGGAGCCATATATATTACCGATAAAACCTTATTCCTAGCATTAACCCTAACGGTCTCATAGGGATCATCCATAGTCTTCTCAACAATACCGGGCTTTAATACTAGGGGTTTAACGCCGAAATACTCTAGTAGTCTACGCCTCCTCTCACTCTCGGATGCCAGCACTATTATCTTCTCCAACCCTCTCCACCATCCTCCTATTAGCCCTTAACACCGCAACAACCTTAACAGCATCCTCAATAATCATATCATATATTTTGGGGGCTATTTTCTCAACGGTCCGTGAACCATAGGAGGCTAGTAGATAAGTATTTATAAATGTCTGTGGTATGTTTCCATGCAACATCTCGAATATAGACCTATTAATACCCCCACCAGTCTCAGCATGTATAACCTCTGTCTCGGCAACTATCCTCAAAGCATTATATGCATGCTTATATGCACTATCCAAATCATTCCTCCTTAAAGACTCGGCTAGTTGTTCAAGCTCATTGATCATTGATGGAACGTATTTATCCCATAAATGCTTTAGGAAGATCCTACGATCAATCCTCTCACCGCGATAATAGCCTTCAACATCCATGAAGGAGCGGTGGATCATTGCTAGGGTTTCAACGGCCTTACCCCTATCAACAACGATCTCTAGATTATGTAGATCCTTCCTATAGCTAATATTATTCCTATCAAGATATTCTACAAGCTCCCTCCAAACCCTCTCAAGCTGGGGGTATAGCATCGAGTAGTAGTTTAAGGGTATTTTCTGCCCACCAATATATGGATACCTAGTCTTAAAGACGAACATGGTATCTATCCAAAAAACACCCTACTCTAAAACTATCTCTTACCTTTAGGGATTATTATCAGCTTCCCTGGTAGGACGAATACTCTCCCCCTCTGATGCATCAGTATCTTAGCTCTCCTAAGATCCCATCCATACCTCTGGTATAGATCGCTTCGAACAATAGTTCTTAGAGGCTCACATATTGCCAGATCACATTCACCCACAGGTATAAGCTTCTCAACTCTACACTCGACGACTCCATAAGCACCCTTAACACCTGGTGCACCGATATGTTTAGACTCTAGAGGTTCTAGTCCTAGAAGCTTCCACTTATCGGTCTTCCAGCCACTCAGTGTTCCAGCCTTCCAAACTATTTCAGCATGTTCCTCGCCGACAATGTTTATCGTGAACTCCATAGTCTCCTTAACGATCTTATAGGTGTATTGCTCCCTATAGATCGATACGATGTATCGGGGAGGTTCCTCACTTACGGGCATAACCCATGATGCAGCCATAACGTTTAACCTACCATCCCTACCCTTGGTGACTATTAGGTAAGCTGGGCGTGGATGGAGGACGTGGTAGTCTTCTGGATCTATCTCTATATACCTATTCATCATGGTCTAGCCTCACTAGCAGTTCCATATCCAACATATATTATCTTATCGGGGTTTAGAGCTGATAAGACCTCAGTCCTATTAGTTGCAACTATCACGGTTATACCGGCTCTACGGGCTAGTGAGCCTAGTTTACGGGCAACCCTCTGAGCTGTTAGAGAGTCTAGATGGGCTGTAAACTCATCTATAACTAGTAGGTTAGGCTTCTCAGCCAGTAGACTGGCTAGTTTAGCCCTCTCCTTCTGACCGGTTGAGAGCTCACTATATCTAGCACGATAGAATACTGCATCGCTTAGACCAACCATGTTTAAAACCTCCACGGCAGCTGCCGGATCACCTAGTTTAGCATATATATGCTCCAGCAAAGTCTCCGATCCAAATGCTGGCTCAGCTTCGCCAGGCAATAGGTAGGCTATACGCGTATTCTCGGGTACTATAACCTTACCCTCACTAGGACGATACCTCTCATCAGATCTAAGCTCTTCAACGGCCGCTCCAATAATCATCCTTAGAAGGGTTGTCTTACCAGCACCGCTAGCACCTATAACTGCAACTATCTCGCCAGGCTTAATCGATATGTCTACGTTCCTCAAAACATATTTCTCGACAAGCCTCTTCTCAACGCCGAAGGCTAATAATACGTCTCGGAGATGTGGTGGTAGTCTATGTACATCGAGTATGCTTGAATATATCTTAGTTACACCGACAAGCTTGATCTCGCCGCCGAGCTTCTCGACAGCACCATACCTGGAACGATATAGTTTACCACCGTGACGCTTAGCATATGGATCGGCCTCCAGGAATCTGCGGATCCTCTCTTCAGCCTCCCTGGTGAGGGGATACATTAGGACTGGACGACCACTACCAGTATCCCACATATAGTAGAATCCAGCCTTCTCGAAGAAGGGGTTGTAGCGGGCCATCATAGCGATCGTTTCTATGAGGTGTTTACGCTTCTTCATCTCAGGTATCCGACGCTCCCTAACCCACTCGATCGAAGCCTTAACTGCTAAAACACCCAATCCATCACCACGATAATCCGGATGGACAACAACGCGGGCTATACGGGCTGAAGCGGAGTTCGCTATCCTTAAAGCCTTCTCACTAACCTCCTCACCAACGATTGCACGGGCCAGCCTCCTACCATAAACCTCCCTCAACTCCCTATACCTAGCTATGATCGTCTTCCTCTCAGCCAGTGCTGTAGGCCAATATGTTGGATGGATCCACTCCCTTGGAAACACTTTTTCACGGATCATCCTCTCAATCCTTCCATCCGGCAATCTACGATTCATCAATGGTATTGGTGTATCAATCCTAACATACCCAACGATCCTGGGCTCGAAGGGCTTCCTACTAACAAGCTCTAATACTAGAAATCTACTACTAGGTAGACTACCACGGATCTCTTGAAGCTTCATCGGAACACCGCATTTAGGACACTTAGGCTGAATATTTGACTCGACATATCTACCACATATAGGGCATCTCCAGACAGCAACGATCTCCTCCTTACTAGCATAGTGGTGTTGCTCGAGCCCAACGATCTCCATATAATCCTCCTCAGAGATAGCTTCACGCGCTACAACACGGTATTCGTAGACTTTTCTAGTATTCAATGGATCCATCCTTTCAAGCACATACTCCCTCCTCCAGGGGGGCCAGACGAGTATTTCATCACCGCTCCAGATCCTATATAGTATGTAGTCTTGGGGTCCTAGAACCCATGTATCCCTGATCAGTTTCGGTTCATCACGAAGTATTATTCTAACCCTCTCGCCGGGGCTAAACCACTGTGCGATCACACCAGTCATCCACAAATATACCTCTTCACCATTAATATCGACCGGCAGTATGCCGAACCACTTATACCCCCTACGACTCATAAGTGTAAATGGATCCCTAGTAACCCTCGTAACAATACTATAACCCTTAACACTAAGCCTACTTGTCAACAAGTATATCCCCTTAAAGAATCATTTTCTTACCTAGTTAGTAATTATTTATATTTAATTATATAGGTTCACAAAAATAAATAACGGAACCACAAAAATGATATGATAAATAGTAAGAAGATCAAGCAATAACTGAGGAATAAAAACTAAGTTATGTTTTAATCGTATAATTAGAACTCGCATCGATAATTGTGTTCAGAGTAGAGTTAAAAACCCGTTTAACTAAAATAATTTAGGATAGATTAGTGCTGTGGATGATGAGAGGAGAATATAATGATTCATTTAGTTGGGCATTTTCTCGATTTAAAGAAATATAATGACAATAGAGAGTTACTAGAGTATTATTTAACTGCAATAGATAGAGTCTATAACCATAAACCTGAGGACATTTTGAGATTTCATCACTATCCCTATGATTATGACATATCAGTTTTAGGCTATCTTATCCCGGAAGGCGAAGTTCTTTTCATATTATTAAGAGAAAATACACCAATAATGCCTAGCAATGATATATTAAGTAAATTACTAAACAGCAGTCAGGGATTTATAGAGATATACCAACTTAATCATGATGAATTTAAAATAGATATGGAAACACTTTCCCATTGGTTTCTAAAATGGGGTTATGAGTTTTCCAAAATAGTTATAAAGTTTAATATGGAAAAACTCATCGACAAAATAAGGAGAAGGATAACAGCACCTAATATATTAAGTTTCACTCGAAGATCAGCCGATACAACTAATGCTGGAATTTATAACTACTTAATTTATAGTGAACACTTATCTAGACAGCTTAAAGATATATTTTATCGAGCAAATATATTGCTTAGGAAAGATTATAGATACGTTGAGACAAACATTGATGAAGTATTTAATATCCTACACGAGATAATGCGTAAAAATCATCGTGTATTGATAATCATTAAGGTCGATTCATATAGTATATGGATAGCACAACATAGTAGTCAAATAGGTTTCTCTGTTTTCTCAGACGTAACAGATGAGAAATATGATGTGCGGTCTTACAATGAAATACAAAATATTATCTCAAAGATATTGTCAAAATATATTGGGAGAATTAAGAAGGTGAAAATATTCATCTACGATTTGAAGTAAATATATACACAGATGTACATATATACAAAGTATATAAAATCCATAGAATAACCCAGTTATATTATTTTTCAATAGTAGATCTGTACTAGTATAAAGTTTAAATATCATTATTTAAATAATATTTTAGTAAAATGATTATCACCGGTGCTTGGTGAGATGTATGGCTGGAATACCTCCTCTCAAACGTGTATTAACCGACCTATCAAGGATTCCCCATGTTCAGGGTGTATTTGTAATCAGTAAAGAAGGGTTCACTATCGAGAGCGTCACTGCTACTGGCGCTTTCGACGAAGAAGCGCTGGCGGCTATGCTAACTGCCGCTATGGGTTCCGTAGAGGCTTTAGGTAAGGAACTGGAACTTGGAAAACCAGAAATAATCACTGTTGAGTTCTCCGGGGCGACAACGCTTGTTTCGGATCTCGGAGAACACGTGGTAGCCCTTGTTGCTGAACGAGGTGCTGTATTAGGAAGGCTTAGATATGAATTGAAAAAACAATTACCCAGAATAAGGGCATCCCTCTAATAGAGGGACTGCCGGTGAATTATATTGGCGTCAGAGGGAAGGTTTGATTTGTCGGATAAAAGGGAAATTCCAACTGGGACTATAAACACAATAGTAGCGATGTATCAATTAGCTCTTTCTAAAGCACTTGGAACAGGTTCAGCAGCGTTAACTCAACTGATATTACGAGATGCTACAGAAATAGCTGATGAAATGTTGAAGAATCTAGGTATAGAGCTAGGCGATATAGGGAATTTGGAGAAGGATATACCAAAAATCTTTAAATTAATGGGTATTAGTAGTAAGGTAGAGGTAGAGGTTCCTAAAGATGCAACTGCAGTAGGAAGTACATACGTTATAAAAGTGTATGACAGCATCTTTAAACCAGTAGCGTTGTTACTACAAAAGAGAGGAATAAAATTCACCTTATCACCAGAATCATTTATAGCAGCTTACGTTATAAGAAAAGCTTTACGTAAAAGAGACATAAAAGCTAATGTACGAATACAGGTAGAACCTATGAAGTCTCCTAAAGAACCTCTAGTAATAAAGATAATAATTAGATAACATTCAATTAGATTAATTACTTTTTTATCTAACACTGTTAGAATATATTTTTCCTAATGTAGCTGGAACATAAAGGCAACCAAAAATAATAGGGGATTAATGTATGTCAAGAACCGAGAGAACACAAGATCCTATAAAAAATATCAATAATTATCTAAATAGTATTGATGGTATTGATGAATATGTAATTGTATCGGAGGGATTCCCATTATACTGGGGTAAAAACATAGATCAGGAAAAGGCTGAAGAACTTGCTGCATTAGCGACTGATATGATCAGTAGTTCGCATAGATATGTATCGAATAAAGACAGAGATTATATCATATTGGCAACAGAAACTTCTAATAATTATACAGGTGCTATTAGGTTGAAACCTAATCTATATCTATTAGCACGAGGGGAACCTAATATTGTGAGAAGAGCTTTATTGAACATTTATCATTATCTACATAGTGGAGTAAGATGCCCATGGTGCGGTAGGGATATTTCTCTATATGCCGTAAAGTGTAGAAAGGGGCATTCATTACCTATGGGAATTAAAACATGCCCATTATGTGGCTCTAGAATAGAATACTTTAAGTGCCCCTACTGCGGCAAACTAATCAGCCCCGATGGATACAAGATAGAAATGAAAACACCGAAAGAAAATATAATCGTTAGCCTGATCCTGAGCATATCTGGTATAGCATCTATAGGAATATCCATTATAACTTACAATCTATCTACAATTATTAGTTCTATATTTATAGCTGCAGCAGGTTTGCTCTTCGGTCTATCATATAATGGTATTAAGAGAAAGATTCCTATACAGATTAGAGATTAAATATATTTAAAATTCTACTAATACCGAAACCTTTAGGTTATTATCTTCTAGATAACTAAGAGATCAACATGAGTTATAAAGTAATGCATTCACCAAGAAATATGCCGCTGTGCCACCTAAGAGATACTCACATAGATTGATTAGTAGGTATGGTGAATACGTGGTATCAGTCCCGCATAAGGGTATGGTTGATGATGTATGGATAGCTGGATCATTGAGTGGTCCTTCAAAGCTTAAACATATGAACATAACACTAGTCCCATCTAAAAGGGTTAAAACACCGAGTATAAAGGAAGCACTAGCAAATATCGAGTGTAAAGTCATAGATTCGAGGGATTACGGAGACCACACATTCTTTATCGGCGAAGTCGTAGCATACACCTATAATAGGGATACATATAGGAACCATGAACCAATACCAACTGCAGAGTTCCTAGCACACATAGCATGGAACAAATTCATAACCTTTAGCGGAGAAGTATTAATGCCGAGAAAATAATTATCTCCCTACCCCACCTATTCACGTATAACACTAGTTTATTGTTCAAAGAGAGCTGAAAATATGATCATGAAACAATAGATCCAAGTGTTATCCTCCATAGAAGCTCATTGCCCACGTATATTGTTTCTCCACTTATAGTTCTAGTTACCTCATATATTGTTTTAGAGTCATATCCTGCTTTACGCATATAGTCTATGAGCATTGAGGGTTCGGATGCTGTGAATTCATCATTTATACCATAATTCTCTATGGTGTATATATGTCCGGGTGATAGGGTGTTTACAGATCCTCCTATGAAGAGGTAGAGTGTGCCGAGGACCGTATCGTTTTGAGGCTCCACTAGTGTGAGTTCTATACATCTAGACATACGTGCAAATGGGGGCGGATGCTTGGTATAATCCACCTCTAAGGGAGGATATCTGGGCATCCTAACCTCGAATATTGTTTCATTAGATATTGTCTTTGGCAGGGTATATACTATTGTGACGTTAGTAGTTATTTTCTCATCATAAATCCTCATCGGTAAGTAATACCATGAACCATTGTGGTAATATGCGAATACTATATTCTTCGGGGATAAGCCAATTATAGCTGGGAGATCCCTACCTGTGAAACTCAATATTCTACCACTATAATACAATTCATATATTACCTCAGGATTATTTCGGTC
The DNA here is from genome assembly GCA_027028545.1 of Desulfurococcales archaeon. Taxonomy (GTDB): domain Archaea; phylum Thermoproteota; class Thermoprotei_A; order Sulfolobales; family Desulfurococcaceae; genus JALVIT01. The sequence goes on along the minus strand of JALVIT010000204.1, from coordinate 3,480 downwards.
AAGTTTCAATTTGTTAACTACATCGTTGATGATCGCATCGATATCGATATGATCAACACTATTTTTTGTGTTGGTAGTAGGATCGACTGGATAATATATTCCTATAATCACTATAGCGAACACTATTATGGAGAATAGGGGTAGATGAATTTTATTGATAGGCATTAGACCCACCCAGAGATTTGTTATCAAGTATTATTTTTGTCTTTCAAATATTTATTTTTTGGTGGTTTATGGAGGAGGATGTATTCCTTGTAAAGTATTTTATCCTTAAGTTTCTCGGCTATATCTTTGTCATGGATCATTATGTATCTCTCCCAGCTTCTAAGTGCTGGGCATATGTAGCATCCTATCCGGTAGAAGCCTTTGAGATATAGGGGGTTTAACGGTACCCCCCTCCATAGATGGTATAGTTGGACATGTGTAGCACCCCATAGTTTGAGGGGTGAGACAACTAGTACCTCACCCCTTGAACCCCTCACTGGTGGGCGTATGCTCCTCCTACGGGATTCAGCATCCCGATCACCTGTTATGATCAATGTGTTACCGGAGGCTATCTCACTAATACCCTTCTCCAACGTCTTGATCTTCCTCTCAGTACACCATCTATTAGTGTGTGTTGGGAATGGTTTACCCTCAACTAGTAAGCCTCTATCTATACCGGCATATAGTTTAACTATTTCGACTCCAAGCTTCTTCGAGATCTCTTCAACATATTCAGTCGTTGATGGAAACTCTGTCCCGGTATCAACATATACAGCTCTAACCCTACTCTTAGGAAATACCCTTAAGGCTAGTATTAGTGTAGCTGTACTATCTTTGCCACCGCTCCAAGGCACAATTACTGTATCAGCCCAATCCCTAAACTTCTTCAGGAAGCTTATGGATATCGACTCATATAGTTTTAATACATCAATATTAGCTCTAACCATTTTCTCTAGATCGATGTTGTTGAAGCTTGTAGAAAGTATTTTTCCCCTTGGCTTAAATCCTTCATCAGGTATATCTAGTATCGCTGTCTTTACATGGCTACAGTATATGTCGTGTCTACCCCCAAACCTTCTAACTAGTAGTGGATTCCTACATATAGATCCACCTAGAACCCTCTCAAGCATATGGTGAAATACATCACCTATACCTAGGAATGGATCGTATGCTGGGTTAAACCCGTAATCCTCCAACCCCATACCCATCCTAAGACCGAATACAAAAATCCCCTTATCCCCCCTCCATGATGCAGCTAATCTAAACATGCTCCGCGCGATATCGAATTCGTGGGCTAGATGCTCTATCCTCATATTCCTAACCTTAGCCGCTGAAACCACGTGGACAGCTATATTAGGAGGCAATACCTTATCCAGTTCCTCCGCCAACCCCCTATCCCTACGTCCGAGTAGGACTATGTAGAACTTATCGCTGGATATCGATTCTACGAGGACTTCATATGCTTTATCGAAGGATCTAAAACCCTGTAAGGTCTTAACATCTATACTCCAGTCCGAATAGAATTTCTCAAGCATTGCTTTAACCGCTTTAGCATCACTCCTACTCCTAACAAGTATTTCCAACATAATGTCTCCAACCCATAACTATAAGAAATAATACACCCTTACTAATGCTACGATAAAGATATACACCGTAAAGATTATAGAGATATCTGGGTCATATAGGTTGTAAACACTAGATATGGTGGTTGTGGATGAGTGGAGGAGAGAGTGGTGAGAGGAAGGATTTGTATGGTATAGGTGATCTGGATAAGATCTGGATGGAGTATGATCGGCAGAACGATATACTATATATAAACTTCGGATACGATATAGAGGATGCCGATGAAGAATTCATCAGCGGTGATGGAGACATAGTTGTTAGGATCAAGAATAATAGGGTAGTATCAATAATGATAATGAACTTCAGCAGTAAGGCTGGAATAATAGTATATTAACATCTCCTACACAGCTCTACGTTCGATGAAGTGTATGTTAAGCCTTATAGGTGTAAAGGTTTTTGCGATCTCCTTCAAATAATATTCGTATCGATTGCCTAGATCATATATATCTATATATAGTTCCTTCCCATTAATAATTATTGTATTAAGTAGAACATCTTCACCGCATTTAAACGTGTGATACGTATATTTATCATTTCCACTGGTAAAGCTTAGATTGCATCCAATAGATGATAAATGGTTTAATAGCTTCTCCAACTCTCCCTTCTCTAACAGTATTTCAAGCATTAAATGGTTCAACCTATTCTAGCCCCTCACGAATAATTCATGTATAGCCTCATCTATACTCTTAGATGGATATATTACTACATGTACACCGTTCTCTTCAACCATGTATTGTAGCTCTTCATCGATCCTGTCAACGAATAATATGCTTGGATCCCTCTCCTCGAAGAACTCCTCCAAATACATAAATCCCTTCTTATACGGATTAGCTATTACCTCCTTCTCACCAGTATCCATATTAAACAATACCAGCTCCTCAGAATCATCAACACCGCCGATAAATCCCCTCCTAGATGCAAATACAACCAACTCCTTACCCATATACCAACACCATGGCAACTCTTAGGGTAGACATTATCGTTAAAACATACTTATAAATATAGAGATATAATGCATAGCGGATACATGGGGATTATGCAGAGATGCCCTTCAAGATAAATTGGGGGAGGATTAGAGAGTTATCCAATACTATAAGGGGTTTAGAGGATTTAATCGATCTACTGGAATACGAGGATCCACAATATAAAGCTGTATCAAGGATCGTAGGGGTGAAGGGTTGCAGGATAGCCGCTGTATCCATTATAGCTAATGCCCTCATAAGTTATCAGCTCAGTGTTCGTGGAGAGGTTTATTGGAGTAGGTTTGCGGATACGGTGAGTGGTTGGGGTGGGGATGGTTTAAGGGGATTATACCATATACATAGGGGGTTCTTAGAGAATACGCCATATAATAGAATGGGGCTTAATGCTAAGATTAGGAGGCTTGAAACATTCTACAACAGCGTTTTAGCTAGAGAACTATACCTGGAGCCTCTGAGATACTGTAGTGATCTTGGGCTACTTGTTGATAAATTATCTAGACTATATAGTAGTTCTAGGGAGTCTAAGACACTGGTTTTCGCCGGTAAGATGTACTACTATATGTGTAGGATATGCGATGCCGGGGATATAGGGGGTAGTATAGCCATACCTGTTGATCGTAGGATAGCATATATAACATTAACAAGCTGTCTAATTAGGAGTAATTGTATTGATTTGAAGAAGTGCTCATATGAGTTAATGAAGCCGAGATATAGGGGATTAGTCATAGAGGCTTGGAATATGGTCTCCAAATACACCGGTATACCAACATATAGGCTTGACAGCCTCCTATGGCTCCTCGGGAGATTTATAAGCCGTGGATCACCGTATAGGATCGTGGATGAGATCGTTAAAAACTATAAATCGCTGGAGAAGTTTAGAGGTAAGCTA
>JALVIT010000203.1 GCA_027028545.1 Desulfurococcales archaeon | reverse complement strand
TTCGCTTCATCTTCATCATACCATGGACCGATATATTTTGTCGGGTTCTGGAAGGCTGGATCATCCTTATCAACAATAGTCTGTGTAACAATCGTTACAATACCCTTAACAGTTTCACCGAGTAGTCCGTGCTCGACTAGTTTATTGTATAGGCTCTGCTGTATCAAGTAGCCTAGCCACCCCTGACTCATAGCACCTGCAATATCTAGTGTCATAACCTCTAAGCCCTTAAGCTTCTTACCAGCCAGCATCCACTCAGCTATAATACCAACCTGTGGACCGTTACCATGTGTTATTGCTACTCGGTAGCCCTCCTTAATGATCTTAACAAGGAACTCAGCGCTACGATAAGCGTTCTTCCAATAGTTCTCAACACTTCCCTTCTCGCCCTTAGTCTGGAAGGCGTTTCCGCCGAAGGCTACAACGATGTATTTCTCATCTCTAGTCATATCATCCACCATCCATAGATAAAGTTCTGTTTCTTAATGGTATAGTGAATACTCTTTATAGAATATATTAATATCGCCTAGGAACTACCCGTTATAAACGCTTCAACATAATCCCTTATAAAGTAGAGCATGATAAGTAAACCAGTATAATCCCCGAAGAGATCTGAGATCTTCTTCATATGCCTAACCATAACATCTGCTAGACTTATATTAAGCATACCTGGATGGATGATAGTTAATGGTAGGTTGAATGGCCCAAGCATAAACCCTACAAAACCAGATACTATTAATGATACAAAGAATCCAAATATAGCACCAACAACCAAAAACCTCACAATCCTACCCAGATACCTATCTAAAACATCTATACTCAACGATATAGAATCCAACACACATAATATGCATCTACAGGGAGAATTTCGATTAATAGGATTAATAGATAAATGAACGATCATTGCAGGATATAAAACATAATATACTTTAACATATAAGTCGGAGATTAATATTAGTATGACTAATACTAAGATCAGAGGATACGAGATGGTATTTGTTCCAAGTATGAAGACAAACAATACTATAAGGAACACTATTATACAAGTAAATAATACAAGCACACCCCTCATAACCGACTTATAATCAAGCGATACATTATATGATGCCCTACTATACTCCATAATTAATTCACCAATATATTTACTGAATATGTATAAAGAAATGTATAAATACCCAATATATTTACACAACAATACAAATACTAATAATGGGGGATTAGGCAGCAACACAGAAACAATATATGAAAAAATAACGTAGAGTGTTTCAATAACAATATAACCTATAGCTAGGATAAGAAAAAGTTTAGCGGTGAAACCTCTTAATACGTCTTCCATGTTTCTATCCTCATAACTGTTAATTTTAATCTATAGAATACATAGTCACACCATAGTGTTTCTCTAAAGTATGTGAGACTGCTATACTGGATAATCTACTGTATAGAACTATGTAGTTGCTACTTCCATCGCTCATTTTAACATAGATCTTCACTATAATTTCTAGATCATGGCTCAATCCATTAGCATTATTATTAAGGAGTATATCGGCTTTAAATACGAATCTATCGGAGGATGCAGGCTGAAGCCCCGCTTTCCATTTTGCATGGTAGACATTATACTTCCCTTCACTATATCCGGGTTCCTGGTAAATATGTGCTATGAGTTCATCTAGGAAATCTATAAATGTATCACCTAATTCAAAAACTGAGCGAACTCCATCGCTGAAATAACTAAAAATCTTTCCTATCACTCTAAGAGCATTATAGATATGCTTCACAGCCTTTACGACTTCATCTAAATTTTCGTTATCTTGATCTTTTAGTGAAATATATACGTCGAGATATGTGGGTAAGAATCCATTAACAGCCGTCTTATCAATATACATCTTCACATCTACTTCCGATATTTTATCCTGTGACCAATTTGTTCTAGATGCAGAGATATATGTTTGTATATGGTATGAACCATAATGCGGACTTGAACCCTCATTAGCTATTATATAAGATGTAAAAACACCTACCGGTTCCGATACTAGGTTTACTGTATTTTTATAGATTAAAGTTGAACCCTGAGCTATGATATGCTGATATCTTATGAAATCCCAACTATTATACTTCCACACCTCCGGATAGAAGGGAATGTCTACCGTTAGCTCTACTATATGAATCATTGCATCTTCATCCCTTAACAAGGGGGATTCAATGGTTAAGAGTAAATCTTCATCACCTTGAAGTAGATCTTCTATGATCTCTCCTATATCGCAATAGGATAAATTGATCCATATATCGTTATATATATTAGGTTGGGATGAGTGAACTAAGATTTCATCAACGATTCTATAACCATTCATCTTTATTATGATACTATTAGGTGTATCTATATCGTATTGTATATGCATCTTAAATCCGTATCCATCTAGATCACAAGCTGTAATTAATCCATTTGGCAAATGGGATGTTAATATGGGTGCTTCATTAATCCCTAAGTCTCCATAATATTTGAACCATCCATTCGGATTATGCCCACCACCTCGGCTGTTAAATCCGATCTTCATGGCTTTTAA
>JALVIT010000202.1 GCA_027028545.1 Desulfurococcales archaeon | reverse complement strand
GATCTTAGATAATTCGTAATCATAATGTTGACCGGTATGTATTATCACATGCTCCCACTCTACATCAATATAAGGTATAAGACCAGCTAATTTGACAAAATTAGGCCGTGCACCTACAATCGAGGCTATTTTTATATCGCATCGCCTCCCATTACGTTTTGTACATGGTAAAACCATTACCAAGAACCTAAATTATTTTTAGTAGCTAATTTAACTATTTTAACTATATATGATGAAACCTTAGTTTCAAACGCTGTTCTCGGATGCGATCTTCATCCTTTGATGAAGCAGTCTCTATAATTATTTTATTTTTGACTTAATTATTGATTTCAATAGCTCAAACATGTTCTTGACCTGGCTATTTGTGATCTTAATATATGCGTTTTTTCTTTCCCGTATTTTTCTAGTATATTCTTTAATTAATGTTCTGTTACGAAATAATCTCAATATATTCGTAATTATTTCGTGCACATTATTAACATAGAATCCTATATCTTCAAACTCGATCCTTAATGTTTTATTAAAACCATAGATAGGTATTTTCTCAGCATATATCGCTTCCCATAACGCACGAAGAGTTGTGAACTCTCTAGTTGTTAAGGCTAATATTATATCGGAGTTGCAGAGTTCTTCATAATATTTTTCCTTATTGAGAAATCCTGTAAATATTATATTGGCTACCATCCTTCTTTTATAGCGTCCAGTAATTTTTAAGATCGCATATTCGGCGGGTATTTCCTTAATCCAAGTCTTTACCAGTTGCTTTAGGGGTTCATCCCTTCCACCACCTGACGGAAATAGAACTATCAATGGTCTCCTAACTTCATCTCTTATTTGACTTTTATATTTATTACAATTGATTTCATAGGGATAGTCATAGATCGTTATGACATATGATGTATTAGAGTATATATCTTTAATCAGCAGATTCATTACTCTATTATGAGCAATTATAATATCAACAGAGCTTAATAACTTGATGAAAATATTATTAAGTTTACCAAATACTCCATATGACACTAGAAAACCCGTATGTGTATCAACTATTAAAATACTTCTAATGATCCTCTTTAAGAAAACGGCTGGGAGAAGTATTAATCCTGGAGGGACTTGAATAAACAGCAGCTGTGGCTTATATTTGCTAAGAATATATAATGTTTTCATTAAGGCAAAAATATAAAAAACGGACTTCAACAAGGGATGAACCCGTTTAAAGGAATATTTGACCCCTATATCGTGGAGCTTTAATAACTTAGCAAAATATCTCGTCCGCTCACTTTCACCAATCCACCATAATGCTATACCGACATGTTTATCAATGATCATTTTCTATCACATATTGATGGGCTTTTTAACCACTAAATATCATAATTCTGGATGTGATAAAATAGTATCGTTTAAATAAAACCATATGGGATGTATAATGGCAACTAAAAATATCAATATTCGTGTTGCAGTAGTAGGACTCGATGGTGCTTCATGGAGATATATTGATAAATTAATTAATGCTGGTGCATTACCCTACACTAAGCATATACTCTCGAAAACTACAAAAACAATCCAGTACTCTTATCCACCGGCAACACCACCAGCATGGTCCAGCATAATGACTGGGGTTAACCCCGGAAAGCATGGCATATTTGGATTTATCAGGGTTTATAGAGATACATGGGATCAAAGACTATACAACGCCTTAGATCTGGAACATCCTAGAATACACGAAATGCTAGCTATGCAGGGAATAGAAAGTATAATGATTAACCCTATCCCACCATATCCAGTTATCGGTATGAAGGGTATCAATGTGATTAGTCATCACATGTTATCGCCTAGAAAGATCTACTATCCCGAACACATGAAACGTTATAAGGATGCATTATTGGAGGAATACAAGTATGTGCATCTATCGGGGGATGAACTCCTAGAGGCTCTCTATAATTCAGCAGAGAAAAACCTGAGCGTGGTAGAGGATCTACTCAATGATGATAAGATCAACTGGAAATTATTCTGGATAACATTTGGAATACCTGACTACATTCTCCATAAGAATCCGGAATTACTAGCTAAGACGACGAAGCTTGAATTAAAACTCTTCAACATTATTGATAAAATAATTAAAACACTATCGGAGAATGTAAATATAATAGGACTGGTCTCTGATCATGGATTTTCATATTATGATAAGATAATTGGAATAAACGATCTATTACTAAAAAATAATTATGCAGTAGTATCATCCACCCCAACAAAACGTATTATGGAGCATGATGAAGTTGGAGGAGCTAGGGAAAATATTAGGATTATTAAAACATCGACGAGAACATATAATTTACTGATAAAAATTCTACCACCAGCAGTTAGGCAGAGGATTAAACATGTGTACTCAAAGCTTACAGGGAAGAAGCTACTCATAAGAACACCTTCAATAGATCCGGTTAGATCTAAGGCTTTTATGGGAGAACACGGATCCTTCGGAATCTATGTTAACGATTATTCGATAATAAATGATTTAATAAAATTGTTGAAGAATACTGAAGGACTAAAATACGTTTATAGGCGTGAGGAGATATACAAGGGAGAATT
>JALVIT010000201.1 GCA_027028545.1 Desulfurococcales archaeon | reverse complement strand
TTATATAAATCCTTGTAAATAATAAATAATACCTTCTCCGATCTAGATCGGGATAGTAATTTTGAATTACACATACGCAAACATAAACTGGTTATATTAATACGTTCTCATAGGGAGATCTGGAACGCGGAAGCTCCAATTAATCTAAGTGGTAGTTACAACAAACTATAGAATGACCTATATATTGATCCGATCTTGTTTTCAAAGAATTATAATTAATCCTTTAAGTTTCTGCTAGAGGGAAGTATAGAAGGAGGAGTAAAAAATGCTTTGAATATTCTTCATTATTATATTCTCTTCGTAACCTCTCCCCATAGGATCTTCCATAGGGCTTCATCTAGCTTCTTCCTCTTCCCCTCAACGAACTCCCGTAGGTGTAGTAGTAGCTGATGATGATATGTTTCATCTTTAAGTATAGTGTTTAATATGAATTTTACCGTTTCATCCCTACAATTCTTCATAATACTCTTTATTTGTTGTATGAATTCGGCCTCTGTCTGTAGATGATAGTTTATTTCTCCAAGCAATGCCTCAGTCTCCGCAACTGTTAATTGTTCAACATTGCTGAGACCTTCAGCTAATGCCCTGTATATCATGCTATGCTTCTCGGAATCCATAGCTATGGCGTTGATCAATGCCTTAACGGCTGTATTCCTAGCATGTTTACTTGTTTCCCGAAGCCTTCTAGCATAATCCCTCTCCACATCGATCATTTCCTTGAAGAATATGGTGAGATCACTCATCTGAGGCATATCCTTCACCGGGTAGAATGTTCATGGACTAAATACTGTCAATGATGGATTAAATATTTCACCACATATATTATAAAATATCAGATTAATATAGTATTATTTATGGCTGATCCAAATGTATCAATCCAGAGTCCATATAGGTGATGCTAAAAACCTAGGCCTAATCGGGGCAATTCTAATACTCGTAAGTGTAGCTATATCGTTTATATCGATCTTCGCCTCCGTATTATCGCTGATCGGCATAATACTAATATTTATTGCAGTATTTAAAATATCCAACATACTTCGAGACCCTAGACCAAAGGACTATTATCTAGTATACCTCATACTAGGCATCATCTCCACAGTAGTATTCCTAGCTGGATTTATACTAGCTATAGGTTCTCTCATAGGTGCATCCATAACGTTTAACCCAGCAGAATTTATCTATGGGATTGGGAAAGCCATAGCAGTTCTCATAATAGCCTTCATCATCTCATATATAATGCTTATCATAGCAACATATTATATGAAGAAAAGCTATGACCTACTAAAAACATACACGGAAGTAGATTCATTTGGTACAGCTGGTCTTCTATACTTTCTAGGTGCAATACTGCTAATAATATTGATAGGTGCTATACTAATACTTATTGGAAACATATTTGAAATAATTGCATGGGCTTCGTGCCCAGAAGAGCTAAGAACTGGGAAGGAGATCGTGGAGAAGCCTCCGAGTAGGGAGGAGATCGAGCCGATCATATAGTTGCTCAATACATTCATATAACTCTTAACCCCTCTAAATATATTATCTAGAGGTTATCTGTGTGGTGTTGTTTGGAGGAGCTATATACAGTATATCTATTATTATCCATAATGTTTGGCTCGGCATTCCTCCTAGGATTATTTGTTAAAAGGGCTGGAATATCTACGAGTATAGGATATCTATTAGCAGGATTGATCATAGGCTTATTCATACATATACCTAAGGGCTTCCAGGATATATTATTGTTTTTCTCGGAGATGAGCATACTCCTACTATTCTTCGAGATAGGGTTTGAGATCCATATTGATAATATTGGTAAGATAACGGGCTTCCCACTATACATCAGTATACTAGAGCTAATATTGGCATTATCGATGAGCATAGGATTACTTGGATTATTCGGGTTAAGCCTCACAGAGATATTAGTTTATGGTTTAATGGCTGCCTTCTCAAGCACGGTATTCACATATAGGCTATTGGAGGAGAAACCGGTTACCCGTGGCGAGGTCCGTGAGACCGTGTTAATGGTTGCAGCTGTTGAAGATATTATAATAGTTATTAGCCTATCCTTACTCAGCGGTGGTGCTTCGAATATATTCTATAAGCTGATCTATATTGTAAGCTTAATAGCAGTACTCATAATATTGTCCCTAGAATTCGTCAAGTATTTCCTGAGCCGTATAATAACCTTTGATGAGAACGGCTTGATACTGTTACTATCATATGGTTTATTCATGGGAGCATTTACGGGGTATTTGGGGTTCTCGACGGCTCTCGGAGGCTTTATAGCAGGCTTAACATCCAGCCATATTGAGGGTTCCGAGAGGCTTATCGAGAAGCTTAAACCGATCCGCTTCGTCTTTATAGCTTTATTCCTAATATCTATGGGTTTAAACATATTCATCGAGCGTGTTGGATATGTAGAGTATTTCTGGGCTATAATAATAGGTGTATTGATCGCTATAGTGCATCTAATAGCAACGGTATCAGCAACAATAACGGCTGGAGGACTGGGTGTTAAGTATGGATTGGAGACTGGATTCTACTTATCGACTGTTAGCGAGTTAACACTAGTAATAGCATATTACGCCA